>JBJKSK010000291.1:0-4596 GCA_046704125.1 Desulfobacterales bacterium
AAAAACTCGATGCTTTTTCCGATGCCTGGAAGCAGACTCTGGACGTCGACCAGAAAATTGTCACAATGGCGCTGCTCAATTCCAATGAAAAGGCCAAGGCCCTGTCCATGCACGACGGGCAGAAAGCCTTTGAACAGGCCGAAGCCGCCCTTGCTTTTCTGACCCAATCCGGCAAAACCAACGCGGCCGGTGCCCTGCAGATCGCCGCGCTGGCTACCAGCGCCGATATGGCAAGCATTCAGACTGCCGAAAAAGACCTCATTCTGGAGACCACCGACGCGGGGATGAAACGGTATAGTGCCAAGATAGAGCAACTGCAGGCCAAGGTAAAAAATGGGATTTCGGAAATGGAAGCCTCGGCCACCGGTGCCCAGAAAGTATCGATCGAAACGTTCAAGCAGGCCTGGGGGAAATATTCCGATATCGATGCCAGGGCCGTCGCCGCCAGTATGCAAAACGGCAACAGCCGGGCCTTTGCGCTTTCGGAAGGCAAGGGGCGGGAGTTGAGGAACAAAAGTGCCCAGCTCATCTCCGATGTTGTGGCCATGAGTCAAAAGGAAATGACCAGACACGAGGCCATCAGCGCTAAAGACTACGCGTCCGCGCGGATGTGGATCATCACGCTTCTGGTGGTCAGTTTCTGCGTGGGCATCGGCGTAGCCTTTCTGATCACGATAGGGATCAGCCGCGGGGTATCCAAAGCCGTGGCCACGGCCAACGCCCTTGCCAAAGGGGATCTGACCCGGGATGTGGACGTGGACAGCAAGGATGAGATCGGCAGATTGCTCTCGGCCATGGAACAGATGGTGGTCAATCTCCGGGGTACCGTACAAATGGCCAAGCAAATCGCCCACGGGGACTTGAATGTAACCGTAAAACTGCTTTCCGACCGGGACACGCTGGGCCAGGCGCTTTCGGAGATGGTGGAAGACCTTCGGGGGATTGTCTCCGACGTCAAGGGGGCCGCCGACAATGTGGCCTCGGGCAGCCAGGAGATGAGCGCAACCTCCGAGGAGTTGTCCCAGGGGACCACGGAACAGGCCTCCTCCGCCGAAGAGGCCTCGTCTTCCATGGAGGAAATGGCGGCCAACATCCGCCAGAACGCCGACAACGCCGCCCAGACGGAAAAAATCGCCATCAAATCCGCCGCCGACGCCGAGCAGGGCGGACACGCCGTGGCAGAGACCGTGTCCGCGATGAAAAAGATCGCGGAAAAGATTTCCATCATCGAGGAGATTGCCCGCCAGACGGATCTGTTGGCGTTAAACGCCGCCATCGAGGCGGCCCGTGCCGGGGAGCACGGCCGGGGCTTTGCCGTGGTGGCCTCGGAGGTGCGCAAGCTGGCCGAGCGCAGCCAGAAGGCGGCCGGGGAAATCAGCCAGCTGTCGGCTTCCAGCGTGGATGTGGCCGAAGACGCCGGGCGGATGCTCACCCAACTGGTGCCCGACATCAAGCGCACCGCGGAGCTGGTTCAGGAAATAGCGGCGGCTTCCAACGAGCAGACCACCGGCGCCGAGCAGATCAACAAGGCCATCCAGCAGCTGGACCAGGTGATCCAGCAAAACGCCTCGGCCTCCGAGGAGATGGCCTCCACCGCCGAAGAGCTGGCCGCCCAGGCCGAACACCTGCAAAGCACTGTAAGCTTTTTTAAACTCAACGGGGACGGGGCCCGGTCCCAAAGCCTGCAGGCGCCAGGGACTCACCGCAAGGCCTTGGCTAGAAAACCGGGTTCGGCCAGATCGCCTCAAGAAGTTATTGAAATGAAGAAAACCACGACCAAGGGTCCCAGCAAAGGTGCCGCGCCGGGTGGCTTTGACATTGAGCTGGTTGAGTCCGGCGTCGCCGGAGACCACCGGGATGGCGAATTTGAGCGTTACTAAAGGCATCGTTTAAGGCTGAAAAAACCGGGTCTTACCCCCGTCCCGCCAATCACAGCAAAGTAGAACTGTCATGGCTGTTGCCGAAATCACCGAAACCGCGCCGTATCTCACGTTTCGCCTGGGCGAAGAGATGTTTGCCCTCAATGTCACCCAGGTCCGGGAGATCCTGGACCTGACCCCCATCACCAAGGTTCCCCGGGCGCCCCGATTCATGCGCGGGGTCATCAACGTGCGGGGAAGCGTCGTGCCGGTGGTGGACCTGAGGCTCAAGTTCGGGCTGCCCGAGCGGGAAAACACCGTGGACACCCGCATCGTGGTCATGGAAGTGGCCCTGGAAGGGGAGATCACCGTGCTGGGGGCCCTGGCCGACTCGGTTCACGAGGTCATGGAACTGGAGCCCGAGCAGATCGAGCCCTCCCCGCGAATCGGCACCCGGTGGCGCACCGAGTTTATCCGGGGCATCGGGAAGCGAAACGATCAGTTTATCATTATCTTGAACATCGACCGGATCTTTTCCTCGGACGAACTGGCCGTGATCACCGGCGAGGAGCCGGAAGTTGCCGATGCCCAGCTGCAATAACCCGGCGCCCGGGCGCGCGGCTCCGGCCGGGGTGCTTAGCCCCCGGTGTTTTTCCCGGCTGGCCGCCTTTATCCAATCCGAGCTTGGCATCAAGATGCCTCCGGTCAAGCGGACCATGCTCCAGTCCCGGCTGCAGAAGCGGCTCCGGATCCTGGGGTTTGACCGTTTCGAACCCTATCTGGATTTTGTTTTCAGCCCCGAGGGCCGAAAGCAAGAGTTGGTGACCTTGATCGATTCGGTGACCACCAACAAGACCGATTTTTTCAGGGAGCCCAAACATTTCGATTTTCTGACCGAAAGCGCGCTGCCCGAACTGATCCGGCGCCGACCCGCGGGGCGAAGCAAGCCGGCGGCCATCTGGAGCGCGGGCTGCTCCACCGGTGAGGAGCCCTATACGATAGCCATGGTGCTTAGCGAATTTGCCTCTCAGCTGCCGGGGTTTGACTTTTCCATCCTGGCCACCGACCTTTCCAGCCGGGTGCTGGAAATCGCCAGACAGGCCATCTATGACGAGGAGCGGGTGGTTCCGGTGGCCGAACCGCTTAAGAAAAAGTACCTGTTGCGAAGCCGGGACCGGGCTAAAGGGCTGGTTCGGGTGGTCCCCGAGCTGCGGCGGCGGGTGCGCTTTCAGCGGTTAAACTTCATGCACCGGGATTTCGGGATCCGCACCGTGATGGACGTCATTTTTTGCCGGAACGTGATCATCTATTTCGACCGGCCCACCCAGGAGCAAGTGCTCAACCGGCTGTGCAGTCATCTGGCACCCGGAGGCTATGTTTTCATGGGCCATTCCGAGACCTTAAACGGCCTGGACGTGCCCCTGGTTCCCGTGGCCACGACGGTGTACCGAAAGGCTAAATGAAATTTGCCGATGACAACCTTCAGGCTGTCTATCTCAAACCCGGTCAGGTGTGCTTTATCCAGACGCCGACGGTGGTGACCACGGTGCTGGGCTCATGCGTGGCGGTGACGATGTACGGCAAAAAGCTTGGGGTGGCCGCCATCTGCCACGCCATGCTGCCGGCCTGCCGGACCCCGGAGGCCTGCGCCTCGGGGTGTCTTGAACCCTACAAATACGTGGAGTGCGCCGTACCGAAAATGATCCGCTGGATGCGCCGCTACAAGATGGCCTTGTGTGATATCGAGGTCAAGGTCTTTGGCGCAGCGGACATGATCGCCGCACTTGACCGGAAAGACTCGGTACGGCCCGTTGGACGGCAGAATCTGGCCGCCGTCCGAGGCGCCCTGGCAAGAGCCGGCGTGCGGATCACGGCCGAAGACACCGGCGGGGCCGTGGGCCGCAAGATCCATTTCCGGAGCGATACCGGCGAGGTGTTTCTCAAGCGGCTCGGGAAGCGGATCGGGACAGCAACCAAAGCAGGCGATTCCTATGGCAAAATCAAAGATTAAAGTACTTGTGGTGGACGACTCGGCGGTGGTCAGACAGACCATGGCCGAGCTTCTCAATGCGGACCCGGAAATCGAGGTGATGGCCACGGCCGGAGATCCTTTTGCCGCCGCCGAGAAAATCCGGCATGAAATCCCCGATGTGATCACGCTGGACGTGGAAATGCCCCGGATGGACGGGCTGACGTTTCTGCAAAAGATCATGAGCCAGCGGCCCATGGCCGTGGTGATGTGCTCGAGTCTGACCGAGCAGGGCTCCGAGACGGCCATGAAAGCGCTGGAATACGGCGCGGTGGACATCATCGAGAAACCCAAAATGGGAACCAAGCAGTTTCTGGAGGAGTCCCGGATCCGCATCTGCGACGCGGTCAAGGCCGCCGCCCAGGCGCAACTGCACCACATCGTGCCGCAGCGGCGCATCCAGCCCAAGCTGTCCGCCGACGCGGTGATTGCCAAACCGGCCGGCAAGGCCATGATCCAGACCACGGAGAAAATCGTGGCCGTGGGAGCCTCCACCGGGGGCACCGAGGCGCTTCGGGTATTTCTGGAAGCGCTTCCCGCAGACGCCCCGGGGATGGTGATTGTGCAGCACATGCCGGAGAAGTTTACCACGGCCTTTTCCCGGCGGCTGGACAACCTGTGTCAGGTCACGGTCAAGGAAGCCGAGGACAACGACACGGTGGTGCGCGGCCGGGCGCTGATTGCCCCCGGAAACCGCCATGTGCTGCT
>JBJKSK010000292.1:0-2620 GCA_046704125.1 Desulfobacterales bacterium
CGTACTTAAAGGTCACTTTCCGAAGTCCCTTTCCGATGTAGCGGGGAATCAGGACCACCTCTTCGTGTTCGACGTGCACCATCTCCACATCCCCGATGCCTTCGGGAAGGGTGAACACTTCCGGTTCGGAAAACGGCTCGAGGGTAAACCATCCCTTGTCCCGCTCCCATACCACGGGCGGATTGAGGCATTCCGCGATGGTGGTCCAGATGGAAAACCCAAAGGCCAAGTCGACGCCCTCAAGCGTCAGGTTGCCGCCGTCTCGAATGCCGATTTCCTGGATCTGGTCAAACAGATGTTTTTCGGCATACCGGGCATACACATCGGCCATACCCGGCTCCACCCCCGAGCCGCAAAGCGCCAACAGTCCCTTTTGGGCCCATTGCTCATGCCGGGCAAACTGGTAGTCGCCAAGTTTGATGTAAGGCTTGCTGTAGGGTTGTTCGGGGTGGGGCTTGGACATGGACATGTCTCAGTCCATGTAATGGCAGCCCAGCTGATAAGCGGTATCGAAAATAATTTCGTTAAAAGATGGATCGCAGCAGTTCATGATGGTGTCGACATCGTACTTTTTGGCCAGTGCGGCGATTTCCTCTGCGTTTCTGGCGTTGATCGGCTCGGCGGGAAACCGTTTATCATCCTTTAGGGATTCGGACACGGATCTGGCCCGGTTCAAATCATAATCGGCCAGCACCATCTGTTTCAGCCATTCACTGCGCGGGTCACGGCGCTTGGCGATGACCGCCATGGCCTGTCCGACGCCGCCGACACCGATAAGCAATACTTTCATAAAATTCCCTTCATTTTGGGTCATCCATAGGGGTGACGCTAAAAAAGCGCATCACCGGGCTGCGGGTCCGGCACAATCCGGATCCGGCGCATCACATCACGCAATGACCAGGGGGGGAGGGACCCCGGAACGCACCGGGCCGCGTTGCGATCCCGAAAAAAGGTTGCGTCGACAGGCCCATGGGCGCTTTCGAATCCGCTTTACGTGGAGCCTGTGTTCATAGGTTAACGACTTCATCACAAAACCTGTTTCCAAAAACCACTTCCCAGTAATCCCGCAGGGGGAAAAAACCGCCTTTCCGGAAGGACAGGACCCATTAACGATTCAGGCGGCGATCGGGTCGAGCCCATAGAAAAGCATCTACCGTGCCAACATTCGTGTCTAGTTCAAAAAAACATAACAAACCAATTATATCAATAATGTAGAAATATTTTGAAGCATTTCAAGGCATCTCAAAATTGAGACAATACCAGTATGCTTTTAAGGAGATATTGATTTAACTATTTGATAAAAAAGATAAAAAAAACTTTATCGCAAAATTGCGACGATAATCTCATTTACGAGACAAACGTGAGACGCTCGGCCGATGCCCACAGAGGGCATCGGCGGGCCGGGGGAAAGCGGCAGGGTCAGCCCAGGGGGGCCTTGAACTGGGCTCTTCGTTGAACGTCCAGATATTCGGATTCCATTTCTTCGAGACCGCCGGGGAATTCATAGGCATCCATCCGGGCGATAAACGGATCCGGATCAAAGGCCTCCGGCGGGCATACCCCCACGTTTTTCCATATCCCGACGGCCAGCAGTTCCATCATCAGCACGGGGGTAAAGGCGGTCTGGGCCACCACGGCCTGGGAATTGAGCCGCTGCATGCAGTCCTGGTTGTCAGCCACCTGATACAGGTAGATTTGCCGGCTGAGCCCGTTCTTTTTGCCCTTGATCCAGGTGCCGGCACATGTTTTGCCACGCATCAGGTGACCGATCTCGTTGGGGTCCGGAGCGGCTCTGGCCACAAATTCCCGGGGGGTGATCCGGGCATTGCCGACCCGGATTTTCATGTCCACCCGGTCCAAATTCAAGGCCTGAAGGTTTCTCAGCGCCTTGATAAACTCCTCGCCGAGGCCGAATTTGAAGGTCACCTTTTTAAGCCCCTTGTCGATATAACGCGGGATCATCAGCACTTCTTCGTGCTCCACGTTGACCATCTCCACATCCCCGATGCCCTCGGGAAGATAAAACACTTCGGGGTCAGAAAACGGCTCGGTGGTGTACCAGCCTCTGTCCTTTTCCCAGATCACGGGCGGGTTGAGGCATTCTTCCAGGGTGGTCCAGATGGAAAAACCGAAAGCGATGTCATGGCCCTCGACCACCAGATTATTGCCGTCACGGATGCCGATTTCCTCGATTTCGTCAAACAGGTGCTTTTCCGCGTAGCGGGCAAAGACATCGGCCATGCCCGGTTCCACTCCGGAGCCGACAATGGCCAGCAGTCCCTTGTCTTTCCACTGTTGACTGCGTTCAATCTGGTAGTCTCCGAGTTTGACGTAGGTCTTATGAAAAGGATCCTCGGGATGCCGCTCAGACAAGGACATGGCCATGTCCATATAGTTGCAGCCGCATTCATAGGCGGCATCGAAGATATTGATATTAAAAGACGGGTCGCAGCCGTTTAAAATCAGGTCCACCTTGTATTTTTGGGCCAGCGCCATGATTTCGGCCTTGACATTGGCGTCCACGCGTTCGGCGATGAACCGGGCCGGCTCCTTGAGCTTGTCGGCGACCCACTGGGACTTTTCGAAGTCATAATCGGCCAGCACCATCTGGGTCAGCCAG
>JBJKSK010000293.1:0-5749 GCA_046704125.1 Desulfobacterales bacterium
GCCGGCGGCCATCATCGAGACCCTGGACCTGCTGCGGCCAATTTACAGGAAAACCTCCGCCTATGGCCACTTTGGCCGCAACGAGCCGGAATTCACCTGGGAGAGAACCGACAAGGTGGATAAAATCCGGGAACTGGCCGGTCTGGCATAACGAAAGCAAGGAGCGTTATCATGGCAATAGCTCAAATCAAGCAAGCTGAAAGCGGGTTCATCGACACCGATGCCACCCTGGCTTATAAAATCGCCGATATTTCCCTGGCTCATCTGGGAATCCAGGAGATGGCCCTGTCCGAACGGGAAATGCCCGGGCTGATGGCCATCCGGCAAAAATACGGGCCAAACAAGCCGCTGGCCGGGCTCAAGGTAACGGGAAGCCTGCACATGACCATCCAGACGGCAATGCTCATCGAAACCCTCAAGGCCCTGGGAGCCGATATCCGCTGGGCATCTTGCAACATCTTTTCCACACAGGACCATGCGGCGGCGGCCATCGCGGAAAACGGTTCGGCAGCCGTCTTTGCCTGGAAGGGAGAGACGCTTGCCGAGTATTGGTGGTGTACCGAGCAGGCCCTGCTATGGCCAGACGGCAGCGGACCGGATCTGATCGTCGATGACGGCGGAGACGCCACGTTGTTCATCCACCAGGGCGTGGCCGTGGAAAAAGATCCGTCCTTGATGGACCGCGATTATGACAGCCAGGACATGCAATGCCTCATGGCGCGGCTGAAAGCCGGCTACACGGCCAATCCGAAACGCTGGACCAAGATCGCCGAAAACATCCGGGGAGTCTCCGAAGAGACCACTACAGGAGTCCACCGGCTCTACCAGTTGGCTCAAAACAGAGAACTGCTGTTTCCGGCCATCAACGTCAATGACTCGGTGACCAAGTCCAAGTTCGACAACCTCTATGGTTGCCGCGAATCTCTGGCCGATGGCATCAAGCGGGCCACCGACGTGATGATTGCCGGCAAGGTGGTGGTGGTCTGCGGCTATGGAGACGTGGGAAAGGGCTGTGCCCAGTCGATGCGAGGATTCGGCGCCCGGGTGCTGATCACGGAAATCGATCCCATCTGTGCCCTGCAGGCAGCCATGGAAGGATACGAGGTGGTGACCATGGAGCGCGCCGCGCCCATCGGGGATGTCTTTGTCACGGCCACGGGCTGCTACAAGGTCATCACCGGCGCTCACATGGAACAGATGAAAGACGAGGCCATCATCTGCAATATCGGTCACTTCGACAACGAAATCGACATGCGGTACCTGGAAACCACGCCCCAATGCCGCCGGGTGCC
The DNA here is from genome assembly GCA_046704125.1 of Desulfobacterales bacterium. GTDB lineage: Bacteria > Desulfobacterota > Desulfobacteria > Desulfobacterales > JBJKSK01 > JBJKSK01. Next base: position 1,293 of record JBJKSK010000293.1, read on the forward strand.
CATCAAGGCCCAGGTGGACAAATGGATACTGGCCTCGGGCCGCTCGATCATCGTCTTGGCCGAGGGCCGGCTGGTCAACCTGGGATGCGCCACAGGCCATCCCAGCTTCGTGATGAGCAGCAGTTTCACCAATCAGTGCCTGGCCCAGATCGAACTGGCCGGAAAAGCTCACGACAAGCAGGTCTACACGCTGCCAAAAACCCTGGACGAGGAAGTGGCGAGGCTGCATCTGGAGCGCCTGGGCGCGCAACTGTCGCATCTGACGCCCGAACAGGCCAAATATCTAGGCGTGCCCGTTCAAGGCCCCTTCAAACCGGATTATTACCGTTATTGATTGGAGCAGAGCAATGCCGTGTGGTTGAGTTTAGTCGATCACGATCACCACACGGCACCGTTTGAGAAACGAAAGATTTCCAGAGGCACTGCGCAGCAGCGAAGCATCGGCGTTGCTGATAACGATGTCGGTATCGGCGCCGTCGGCCATTCGCAGGCCCCGGACGGTCAGCGGGTGGAGACCCACCCGGGCCTGGGCGCGGCCCTTCGCCAAATTTCTGGCATACCCGCTCATGCCCATGCGCACGGCAAATTCCCGGCTGACAAAAGAGGCGCCGTAGACCTCCCGGCCGTTTTCATCCACCACTCGAGGGACCATGGCCGGCTTGACATGGATTCCTTGGGCATCCACGACCAAGCCGGTGAACCCATCTTTCGGGGAAGATGGGTTCACCGGCGGCTTGGAAGCTGCCACCTGGGGCAATACCGGCTTGGGGGGAGTCACCGTTTTCAGGCTTTCTACCTGCTCGATCTCGGCGGGAAGTACAACTTGGGCAAAAGCGCCGCGGAGATTCAGCTCCAGGATCACCTCCTCCTTGCCATCAGAAAACGTTTTTCGATCAACCACCTTGGCGGCCCGAACCATCTCCTGCACCCGTTTGAAGATGGCGTTATCCTCCTCGGTAAGGTCTTGCACGGTAGTAAATGCATCGACGCGCACAGCTAAAACGGTTTTCATAAGACATTGATCCGCCGCCTTCCATGCCGCTGTCGAGGAAAGATCGTTTCCGGTGCCTTTCCCTAGGCCCGATGACACACCGATGCCCCGGGCTTCGACGATTCCCCGGGTCCAATTAATAGTCCCTTTTCCTAGGACTTCCACAAGGCCTTTTCTTTCCGCGGCCCCGCCTGATGCCGGGAACAAGGCAAGAAAACACAGCAGCACACCCAGCAAGCAATGGGGTTTCATCATCGCCTCCATCCGACTCGTTTCATCCCTTGAGGGCTTTTTGGCCTTCTTAACAGAAAAAACGCTTTACTGTCAAAAAAGACGTCGACGCGAGGCAATCTTTCTTTGGTGTTCATCGGTTCAGACTCCCTGTTTGTAGCCCCTGGTAGCAGTGGTGGAGAATATCGCGATAGTGATAACCGGCCTGGGGCATCTCATGCCGGCCCGGTCCCGGTGGCGCGGCATTTCATAGGGAACGATCCCGCAGAGACAGGATTGCAGTTCGAGGCGCTTGGCCGCGGTAAGGCCCCAGGGCGTGCAGGAATCGACCATAGCTCCCCGAAACCGTCGCCCTTGCCCCTTGATGACATGCTCCCTTTTCTCCTTTCCTTATCTTTTGACGCCGCCGCTTTCCAAATACTTTGCGTCTCCTTAGATGAAGGCGGCTAAAAAGTCAACCAGAGCGCCCGGCATGACACCTTTCTCAGCTTTCGAGATGCCGATATGACCCGCCGTATCGTCCCTTTTCCCGCCCCCGGACTTTGAATCGTGGACGCCGAGCCTTGACCGCTCCCGTTTTAAATGCACAAAAGGTTGCAATCGAAAAAAGTATTGATATGATGATAGCGGTCCAAAAAATCAAAAAGCTTCGGATTTGGGGGTCGGGTCGAACAGGACATCATGATTCTTTCCAGAGCTCAAAACCGGATAGTCGGCCTGGACATCGACCGATTTTTGGCGGTGCTGCAAGCGGCCTACCCGAAATGGCAGGTCCCGTCGGTGACGCTGGTGGCCGCTCAGGCCGATGCGACACCGTTTCAGGTGCTCGTCTCCACCTTGCTGTCCCTTCGCACCAAAGACGAGGTCACCACGGCGGCCTCCCGAAGGTTGTTTGCCGTGGCGCGTACACCCGAGGCGATTTTGGCCATGGAGGAAGCCGCCATCCGCAAACGGATCTATCCGGTCAACTTTTATCCCACCAAGGCCAAACGGCTGCGTGAAATCAGCCGAATACTCCTGGAAACGTATGCCGGGAAAGTCCCTGACACCATGGAAGCGCTACTGGCCCTTCCGGGGGTGGGTCGAAAGACGGCCAACCTGGTGCTGGTGGAGGGTTTTGGCATCCCGGCCATCTGTGTGGACACCCATGTCCACAGAATCAGCAACCGCATCGGCTATGTGGCCACGGAAAACGCCGTACAGACCGAATTCGCCTTGCGGGATCGCCTGCCGCCGCGCCACTGGATCGGTTACAACGAACTGCTGGTTGCCTTTGGCCAGAAGATCTGCCGCCCCGTTTCAGCCTGGTGCAGCCGCTGCCCGGTATCGGCCATGTGCCCTAAAATCGGAGTTGCCCGGTCCAGATGACTGGCGACTCGCGCCCGGCTAAAAGGCTAAGGCGGGCTATGCCCTCAGACTGTAGGTCTTTAGTCTATTAGACTGTAGGGGGAAATCATTTGTGAAGTTTCTGAAACGATTTCCTGTTTTTTTCTGGCCGGGTTTCAGGAGCAAGACACTTGAACCCAATTTGCATGTTTACATTTCAGGCATTTATGTTACTGACAAGGCCAGCTTCAGATCCCATGGACATCACGGAAAAAGACAGGAGTGAGACATGAACCATCCCTTTAAACCCGGCAGGATCAACACCATGGCCCTGAAAAATCGTTTTGTCCGCTCAGCCACCTGGGAGGGGATGGCCGCCGATGATGGGGCGGTCACCCCGAAACTCCTTGAGTTTCTGACCACCCTGGCAAAAGGCGGCGTGGGGCTTGTCATCAGCAGCCATGCGTATGTCCAGGCCAGAGGGCAGGCCGGTCCCTGGCAATTGGGGATCCATTCCGACGCGATGCTTTCCGGCCTGAACCAGATGACGGATGCCGTACATGCCCAGGGGGCTAAAATTGTCGCTCAACTGGCCCACGCGGGACGGTTTGCCGCCACCCGGTTGACCGGTGAAACGCCTGTGGTGGTCTCTGATTTTTCCGGCTTGGCCGATCTTGAATGCCACGAGTTGACTGCAGACGACATCCGGTCCCTTGTCGCGGATTTCGCCGCCGCGGCCACCCGGGCCAAGGCGGCGGGTTTCGACGGGGTTCAGCTGCATTCGGCCCACGGCTATCTGCTTAGCCAGTTTCTGTCCCCGCATTTCAACCGTCGCCGCGACGTCTACGGCGGCGACATCGCCAACCGCTGCCGAATTCACCAGGAGATCCTTCAGGCGATGCGCCAGAGCCTCGGACCGGAATTTCCCATCCTGATGAAAATCAACGGGCAAGATTACGACGAGAGCGGACTGAGCCGGGCCGATGCGGTCCATATCGCAAAGGCATTGGCCGATGCCGGCCTGGACGCCATCGAGGTGAGCGGCGGCCTGCATACCGGAGGCAAGCTGTCACCCAGCCGGCCTGGGATCCATACGGCAGAAAAAGAAGCGTATTTCCGGCAAGACGCCCAGGCCATCAAGCAGGCGGCGGGCATCCCGGTGATCCTGGTGGGTGGCATCCGTTCGCTGGAAGTCGCCGAGGCGGTCATCCAAGAAGGCGTGGCCGATTTCGTCTCCATGAGCCGGCCGCTTGTCCGCGAGCCGGACCTGATCAAACGATGGCAGAATGGGGACCGCCGCAAATCCGAATGCCTGTCGGACAACCTGTGCTTTCAGCCGGCCAGAGCCGGGGAAGGGCTCTATTGCCTGAGCGCTCGCCGCAGTTCGGAAAAACACGTTGGGTGAAGACGGCCACCAGGCGGGCGCGGCCGGGGCAACCAAAGTTTTACTCTTGAAATCCTGTCAAAAAAACAAGGAATTTGTCCACGAATTTCCACCCATGGCCTCCGTCTACAGTCTAAATCCAACAGCCTTGCGGGCACAGCCCCCAGTTGCAAGGGTTTTTTCTCTGGCCTGTCCACCGCAAGCTCATGAAAATCTAACCGGCGCCTAACATGGTCCAAACCCTCGCACAACATAGTGCCCCTTGGTGGCAAAGACTCCGTTGAAGCAGTATCAACCATGCCTAAGCGAAAGAAAGTAGGGTAAAACAAGCCATGGCCAAGGAAAAAATTCTGGTAATCGACGATGAGGAAGACATTCTGGAACTGGTTCAATTCAACCTCGGAAAGCAGGGCTACGAGGTGCGCTGCACCTTATCCGGAGAAAAGGGCCTGGCGCTGGCGGCGGAGCAGCCCCCTGATCTGATCTTGCTGGATCTGATGCTGCCCGGAATCGACGGTCTGGAAG
>JBJKSK010000294.1:0-10495 GCA_046704125.1 Desulfobacterales bacterium
GGGCAGCAGGCCCGCGTGCGCTTCATGTTCTCGATGCTTCCCGTGGCTTCCTTGGCGGTGCGCACATTGGGGTATTTTTCGGCCAGGATGGCCAGGTCTTCGGGCAGCAACTGGGCGCCGGTGCGGCCTGGGATAATGTAGGGGACGATGTCGATGCCTGGAAACGCGCGGGCCACCGGCTCGATATATTCCTTGCGAATTTCCAGCGAACTGGGACCGTTGTAGTACGGGTCCACGAGCAGCACCGCATCGACGCCAACCGATGCCGCATGTCGGGTGCCCGCAAGGGTTTCTTTGGTATTGTTGCTTCCCGTACCGCCGATGCACAAGATTTTGTTTTTGGTGGCTGCAGCCACCGATTCGATAACCTTGTTGTGCTCCTGCCAGGTCAGGGTCGGGCTTTCGCCGGTGGTACCCACAGCCAGGATACCGGTAATCCCGTTTTGAATTTGGAAATCGACCAGCCGGTTTAGCCCCTCGTAATCGACGCCGTTATCGTTAAACGGCGTGACAATGGCCGTAAAACATCCTTTTATCATTGTTTTCTCCCCTTAGTTAGGCTTTCGGAAACGTTGTGCCGCACCGAAAATTGTAAAAAAACAAATGTTTTATGTCAACGAAAAAGAAGTTGTCCCATCGAGAAACCGCACCCGTCCAAGGGTGTTTTTTCCTTGACAAAATCTGTATGTCCATATTAAAAAAAATATTTTAATGTAATTAGGTTTAAAGCGGGGCACTCCCGAGGATACCTCCCATGGAAAAGCCGAAAAACGTCGATGAGTTCATCTCCCGCAATCGAGCCGCCATCGCCAGTAACGCGGAATGCGGTACGTCCCATTATAATCTGGCCGTCGGGCTGATGGGCAAAGGCGATTACGATGGGGCCGAAAGCGAACTTCACGCGGCGATCGAATGCAGCCCGAGTCTGGCCGAGGCATATGTGGCGCTTGGCGGCATCTGCCTGCATCGAGGAGATGCGGAGGGCTGCATATTCTTTAACCGGCGTGCGGTCCAGGTTCGACCCGGCTTTTCCGAAGGCTGGGGCAACATCGGCTTTATCGAGATGCAGCGCGGCAATGTGGATGAGGCGATTATTGCATTGGAAAAAGCCACTCGATTTAACTTTCGCTTTGTTCAAGCCTTGACCACGCTTGCCAACGCCTATCTGATGCGAGGGCGAATCGACGAGAGCGTCGAAAGCAACCTCAAGGCGCTGAAAATCCAACCGGATTTTTCCATCGCCCATAACAACTTGGCCATCGCTTACCTGGAAAAGGGAGAAATGAAACTGGCCGCCCAGCATTGCGAGCGTGCTGTCGAATTGGGATATCCGGTGGCTGCTGAAATTGTGAAGCAAATCAAGGATCAACCTGATGAAGGCGCAACCTGCTGAGCCTCTCTGTTGAATTTCGTGACCCCTACCCCTTCGTTTCGATTCTTTCTCACCTCGCGTTTTGACCCGCTGAATCCCGCTTCCGGGCTTTGGCAAACCCCCATTCCCGTGAATCGCCGTTCAAAGCCAGGCCAAAACGCCCCGGAACCTGCCGGTACGACTTACGGCCGCTATTTTCAAGGCATTCAGTCGTTTCTTGAAAAAGACGGGTTCCTGGCCCTGACCACTGCCGCCGCCAAGCGCTTGGGACGCTTTGTGGACTCAACCGAGATACAAGGCATTGAAATTTTCCTGATGAAACATGGCGCCTTTTACCATCCATCCCGGGTGTTGGTCCATTTTCAGGATAATAGGCTTGAATTTGTAGTAAATGTTGCATTATCCGAGCCTGGTGCCTCAAGTCTTCAACAGGAATATGGCCTGCTTCAACGGCTATCTGCCGATATACCGCTGGGGTTGATCCCCGAAGTCTATGCTTGCGGCCAGGGGGATACCGGCCAGGGGTGCCTGGAAATGTTTATCGGACAGTGGTTCCAGGGGTTTCACGAATTTCACCTTTCCATCGATGCCTCCGACGGGCGGTGCAAGGTCGTGGTATGGCTTCCCGAGGGGCCGGTTTATCTCGATAACGTGCAAGCGGCCGGCATTTACCGGCAGGCGGCGGCTTTGCTGGCCGGATATTACGACCCGGTGTCTTTTTCGCAGATATTTCCGTGGCATCATGCTGCTGGCGATTTTGTGGTCCGGCTCCGTGCCCCGGATCTCGACGTTCGGCTCGTTACGGTGCGAGATTTCGGGCCCATGTTTGAAGCCGTGGCATCGGAAAACCCCCAGTGGTTTTTGGACGCCCTGCTGTTGTTTTTTCTCAATATGACCATCCGGATGCGCCTGGATCGCCTCGACGGAATTTTAGATTTGGTATGGGCCGATGAATGGGTGCTTCTGGCCGCAATTGAGGGGTTTTTTATGGGGCTTGAACGGTCTTGCAGGCTTCGGGGACTTCCCGATGAACTGATAGATGCGTTTCGAGACCATGCGCGCTCCTGCCCGGAAAGACAACTTGAGACTCTTTGCAAGGCCATTGTAGCGCGCTACCCTGCCCGGGAGCAACAGGTTGCCGGCCGAGGACTCCGTTCCCACGTGGCCGCCGTCGGCAGATGGTTTCAAGCCTCGAGAGAGATGGCTATGGGAACTCTATTGCCTACAACATAAGGGGTGGTCTAGTTTTTCAAACTACCATATGAAGTGGGATACCGGGTTGAAACGACATCTCCCGGCACCAGCTTAACCGCGTGAAAACCATGATTTTTATTGACAAGATAGCCGATAAATTTTATATCGCATCCTTGGCTATTTGCTGGGTGATGGATGAACAACGAATATTTTCGCTATTATTTCATGATTGAGAGGAGGTGACCATCGATAGCCCCCCGAAACGGGGTATCAGAACTGTTCTTCTGTTGGTCTAGGGAGTTCAAATACTAACCAAGATGGAGGTAATGAGATGGCAAAACATGCAACCCCTATGTTGGACCAGCTGGAATCTGGGCCGTGGCCCAGTTTTGTGTCCGACCTTAAGCAGCAGGCCGAAAAAAGGGCAAAAAACGTAGAAAAAATCGATTTCCAGATTCCAGCCGATGTTTGTGAGGATCTACTCGGTGTTTTGGAATTGTCCTTCAAGCACGGCCGGACCCACTGGAAACATGGCGGTATCGTCGGCGTCTTCGGTTACGGCGGCGGGGTTATTGGAAGATACTGTGATCAACCCGAAACGTTTCCCGGTGTCGCGCACTTTCACACCCTGCGCGTTTCGCAGCCAGGCGGCAAATTTTACACCGCCGATTATCTCCGGCAGCTTTGCGACCTGTGGGATTTGCGCGGCAGCGGCATCACCAACATGCACGGATCCACCGGTGACATCGTCTTTATCGGCACCCAAACCCGGGAGTTGGAAGAAATTTTCTTTGAACTGACCCACAATTTGAACCAGGACCTGGGCGGTTCGGGTTCCAACCTGCGCACCCCGGCCGACTGCATCGGCCAGGCCCGCTGCGAGTATGCCTGCTACGATACCCAGGATCTGTGCTATGACCTGACCAACGAATATCAGGATGAGCTGCATCGGCCGGCCTTTCCCTATAAGTTCAAGTTCAAGTTCGACGGCTGCCCCAACTGCTGCGTGGCCTCCATAGCGCGTTCCGATCTGTCCTTTATCGGCACCTGGCGCGACGAGATCCGCATCGACCAGGAAGCCGTGGCGGCCTATATCGGAGGCGAACTGGTTCCCAACGCCGGCGCCCACTCCGGCCGGGACTGGGGCAAGTTCGATATTCAAAAGGAAGTCATTGGCCTGTGCCCCACCGAGTGCATGTGGATGGAAAACGGCAAGCTGATGATCGACAACAAAGAGTGCACCCGCTGCATGCACTGCATCAACGTCATGCCCAGGGCGCTTCGCATCGGAAACGACCGCGGGGTGTCGATTTTGGCCGGCGCCAAGGCCCCGATTCTCGATGGTGCGCAGATGGGATCGCTGATCGTGCCCTTTATCAAGGCCGAGGCACCCTACACCGAAATCAAGGAAACCGTCATCGAACCCATCTGGGATTGGTGGATGGAAGAGGGCAAGAACCGCGAGCGTCTCGGCGAGCTGATGAAGCGTCAGGGCATGCAGAGAATGCTCGAGGCCCTCGGTGTCGAGGCCTTCCCGCAGGTCGTTCAGGAACCCCGTTCCAACCCCTACATCTTCTGGAAGGAAGAAGAGGTCGAGGGCGGCTGGCAGCGTGACATCAACGAATTCCGGAAATACCATCAGCGATAAAGGGGGGTGAAACCATGGCTTTTATTTCTTCAGGATACAATCCGGACAAACCGATGGAAAACCGGATCACCGATATTGGTCCACGAAAGTTCGACGAATTTTACCCTCCGGTCATCGCCAAGAACAAGGGCAAGTGGCTTTATCATGAATATATCAAACCCGGCGTGCTGGTCCATGTGTCCGAGACCGGCGACGAGGTCTACACGGTGCGCTGCGGTGGCGCCCGGCTGATGACCACCAGCCACATCCGCGAAATCTGCGAGATCGCCGATAAGCACTGCGGCGGTCATGTGCGCTGGACCACCCGAAACAACATCGAATTCATGGTCGATGCCAAGGAAAAGGTCGAGCCCCTGATCAAAGACCTGGAAGGACGAAAATTCAAGGGCGGTTCCTTTAAATTTCCCGTGGGCGGCACCGGTGCCGGGATCACCAACATCGTTCACACCCAGGGCTGGATTCACTGCCACACGCCGGCCACCGACGCTTCCGGGCCGGTCAAGGCCGCCATGGACGTGCTCTTTGAAGACTTTCAGAACCATCGGCTTCCGGCGCACCTGAGGGTGTCTCTGGCCTGCTGTTTGAACATGTGCGGCGCCGTGCACTGCTCGGATATCGCCATTCTCGGCTATCACCGCAAGCCGCCAATGCTGGATCACGAATACCTGGACAAGATGTGCGAAATCCCGTTGGCCATCGCCGCATGCCCCACTGCCGCCATCAAGCCGGCCAAGGTGGAAGTCGGCGACAAGAAGCTCAACTCCGTGGCGGTCAATGAGAGCCGGTGCATGTTCTGCGGCAATTGCTACACCATGTGCCCTTCCATGCCGCTGGCCGACACCGAGGGCGACGGGATCGTTATCATGGCCGGTGGAAAAGTTTCCAACCGGATCAGCGCGCCGAAATTTTCCAAGGTCGTTGTGGCCTTTATCCCCAATGAAGCACCCCGCTGGCCCACCACCACGGCGACCATCAAGAGAATCGTTGAAGCCTATGCGGTTGGTGCCCGAAAATACGAACGACTGGGCGAATGGGCAGAGCGAATCGGCTGGGAACGCTTTTTCGAAAAGTGCGAAATTCCCTTTACCCATCACCTGATTGACGATTTCCGTGATCCGGCCTACTATACGTGGCGCCAGACCTCGCAGTTCAAGTTCTAATGCGTTTTAAAACCATGGGGGGCATTCTGGTGCCCCCCTATCCTATGAAAAGAGGTTATCCATGGAATACGAAGAGGCAAAAGCGAAAATCGTCGACGAGCTGACCAAGAAGCTCAAGACCAAATCGAAGTTTTATTTCAACGATCTGGCCAAGATCCTCGAAGCCAAACCCCGGGATGCCAAAAAAATTGTCAACAAGCTCGTGGAAGAAGGGGTTCTGGAGTACTGGTCATCAGGAAGCACCTCCATGTACGGCATGCCGGGAACCGGCAAGCAGGCCGCGGCCGAACACGAAGATTGATTTCTGGCATTAAACCGGGTACGTCACGGCGCACCAACGGCAGCCGCTTGGAACCAGTTTCTTTGAATCAGGAAAACATGGCCATTCCCGGGATCGTCATCGCGGCCTTACGGGGCGGTGCCGGAAAAACCATTTTTTCCGTCGGAATCATCTCTGCCCTTAAAAGGCAGGGACTCTCAATTGCCCCTTTCAAAAAGGGTCCAGACTATATTGACGCGGGCTGGCTTGCCGTGGCGGCCGGCCGGCCCTGCTACAATCTGGATACCTTCCTCATTTCTTCCGAAGCGATCCGAACTTCCTTTTTTGCCCACACCGGTGCGGGGGATATCGCCGTTATCGAGGGAAACCGCGGCCTTTATGACTGCATCGATACCGAAGGCAAGACCAGCACCGCAGAATTAGCCAAGATGCTGAATCTGCCAGTTATTTTGTGTGTCGACGGCACCAAGACCACCCGCACCATGGCGGCGGTGGTTTCCGGCTGCATGGCATTTGACCCCCAGCTGACCATTGCCGGTGTGGTGCTCAACCGGGTGGCCGGCGCGCGCCATGAGCGGATTTTGCGCGAAAGCATCGCGCAGTACTGCGGTATTCCGGTACTGGGCGCCGTCCCAAAACTCACCCGGCAGGGTTTTCCCGAGCGGCACATGGGACTGGTGCCGACCATGGAACACGGCTGGGTGGCCGAGTCCATCGAGACGATCGCCGATATTGCCCGTCGCTATATGGATCTTGCCGCCATCCTTGACGTGGCCCGCTTCGGCAAAGCGCCTGCCGGAAATTCAGAGGCCGAGGTCACGGCACCTCGCTCATCGATCCCCGGCTCGGTTATCTGCGATGCCCCACCAGCGGTCCGCATCGGGATCATCCGGGATTCGGCCTTTCAGTTTTACTACCCGGAAAACATTGAGGCCCTCATGACACAGGGGGCCGAAATTGTTTATCTCAGCCCGCTGACCCAACAGCACCTGCCGGATTTGGATGCCCTTTACATCGGCGGTGGCTTTCCGGAGACCCACGCCCGGCAGCTTGCCGAAAAAGAGGTTTTCCGGATGGAAATCAAGCAGCAGGTCGAAAAGGGGTTGCCCATTTATGCCGAATGCGGTGGTCTTATGTATCTGGGCGAAAGCCTTCAACTGGAGGGCAGGATCTATCCCATGGTAGGGGTGCTTCCCGTGGCGTTTGGTTTTTGCAAAAGACCCCCGGGTCAGGGCTATTCCCAGATCACCGTGGAAGGGCAAAACCCTTTTTATCCTTCCGGCACCCGGATTCGCGGCCACGAGTTTCACTATTCCAAGATGCTTTCCTACGGGGGGCGCACCCAAGACCTGGTGTTTCGCATGGATCGCGGCACGGGCCTGGTAGATGGACGCGACGGGGTGTGCTACCGGAATGTGTTGGCTTCCTATTCCCACATCCATGCCGCCGGTACCCCGGAGTGGGCGGTTTCACTGGTGAACCAGGCCCTGGCGTACCAAAAAAGCAAGGCGCAATCCTGAAAAAGAAACCGCTCCTGGAGTTCAGCGTTCCGGCCTTTCGGCGTCGGGATATAAGTGCCTGAAGCCATCTCGGGTTATTTGCAAATGGCTTCAGGCGCACAATTTCTTCACCCGGACGGCGCTGACCTTGAATTCCGGAATTTTTGCCAGAGGATCAAAGGCCTCGGAACTGGTCAGGATGTTGGTCGGATTTTCCCCGAAGTGAATGGGCAGGAAAAGGGTGCCGGGCGACACCGAATCCGTGATTCTCGCTGGTGCTTCCATCTGACCTCTCCGTGAGGAAAGCACCAGGACATCACCATCGACAACCGACAGCGCATCGGCATCCTTGGGATGGATTTCGACATAGCCCGTGATCTGCTCGATATCCAGATGGCGTGAGACGCGGGTCATCGTGCCGGTATGAAAATGGGCAAACATCCGGCCCGTGGTGAGGTAAAAAGGATACGCCTCGTCGGGCATCTCCGCGGGATCCTGGTATTCGATGGCATGAAAATTGCCCTTGCCGCGGGTGAACGTGTCCTTGTGCAGGTAGGGCGTTCCCGGGTGGCCGGGCTCCGGGCAAGGCCACTGCAGCCCGTCTATGCCCAGCCGATCATAGGTCATGCCGGCATAACTTTTGGGTGTCAGGGCCGCCATCTCATTAAAAATCGCTTCCGGGTTTGCATAGTTCATCTCATAGCCCATGACTGTGGACAGACGGCTGATGATCTGCCAGTCGGGCAGTGTGTTTCCCAAGGGTTCAATGGCCTTGTACATTCTCATGCAGCGGCGTTCCGTATTGGTGACGGTTCCCTCCTTTTCGGCCGTGGAGGCTGCCGAGAAGACCACATCGGCCACCTGGGCGGTTTCCGATAAAAAGATTTCCTGAACGACTAAAAAATCGAGATTTTTTAGGGCATGGCTCAAATGGTTCCAGTCTGGGTCACTGAGTTTGGGGTTTTCTCCGATCACGTAAAGGCCCTTGAGTTTTCCTGCCAACATGGCTGGAATCATGTCCGTGATGGTTAGCCCCGGCCGATCCGAAAGAGTCCTGCCCCAGGCCATGGAAAATTTTTCGCGCACCTTCGCATCGGCCACCGGCTGGTAGCCGGTCATGACATTGGGCAAGCCTCCCATGTCACAGGCTCCCTGGACGTTGTTTTGACCTCTGAGCGGGCTGACCCCACCGCCGCGCACGCCGACATACCCGCAGAGCATGGCCAGGTTGCAGCACGATTTGACGTTGTCCACCCCGGTGGTATGCTGGGTGATGCCCATGGCGTAAAGCAAGGCCGCCGGCGAATGGGTGGCATAAAGCTCGGCCATCCGTTCCAGGGCTTTGGGCGCCACACCAGTGATAGCGGCAACCCGATCCGGCGAATAGGATAAAAGAACGCGTTTCAACGCTTCAAAACCTTCCGTTCTTTCTTCGATATAGGCCATGGCCTGCCGGTCGTGGTGGATGATCAGATGCATCATGCCGTTTAGCAGCGCCACATCGCTGCCCAGCCGATGGGTTACGGCGATGTCTGCAAACCGGCTCAGTTGAATATGTCTCGGGTCGGCCACGATGAGCTTGGCCCCTTTATCCTTGGCCCTGAATATGCGTCTGGCAATTAAAGGGTGGCATGCTGTGGTGTTGGACCCGATAACGAAGATGCAGCCGGCATCCTCGATTTCGGCGATGGAATTGGTCATGGCTCCGCTTCCGAAGGCGGCGGCCAGACCGGCCACCGTGGAGGAATGTCACAGACGGGCGCAGTGATCCACGTTGTTGGTGCCGATAACGGCTCGGGCAAATTTTTGCCCCAGGTAATTTTCTTCATTGGTGATTTTTGCCGATACCAGCACGCCGATGCTGTCAGGGCCGTATTTTTCGGCGATTTCCCGGAAACGGTCGGCGGTAATTTGAATCGCTTCGTCCCAGTCGGCTTTGATAAACCGGCCAAAAGTCTTTACCAGGGGCTGCTTCAACCGCATGAAACTGTTGATATGTTCGTGAAGATTCCAGCCCTTGATACATAACTTCCCTTCATTGACGGGGTGGGTTTTCATCGGCAGCGTTCCGACGATGTGGTCGTTGATGACTTCAAACAAAATTCCACAGCCGGTTCCACAGTAGGAACATACCGAAGGCACGAATCGGCACTCCATTTCTTACTCCTCGGATAGGGGTTTGGGCTCCAGGGTTAGCGTTTCACCCAGTATGCTAAATGGCGCCAGTCCGGGATCGGATCCGGTTTCATAACCGAACACGTCGGCAACGATGTCGTTGACTTTTCGGTAGAGCAGTCGAAGTGGAATGTCCATGGGGCAGGCATCTTCGCACAGCCCGCAGTCAATGCAGCGACCGGCCATGTGTACGGCTCTGACCAGATGAAAAATCGGCACATCCGGCGGCATCCTGCCGGTTCCTACCAGATCCTCGTGCTCCAGGCTGCACTCCCTGCAGAAACAGACCGGGCAGATGTTGCGGCATCCATAGCACTTGATGCATTTTTGAAATTCATACATCCACCGGGCCAGACGCTCAGGCTGACTCTGGCCGTCCTGATCGGTAATTTGCCAGTTGTTGTCTATACCCACCCGGTTTTTATAGGCTCCGGCGGTTTCCGGCGCGAGGTAAGAACAATCACCGTGTTTTTTCAGCTTCGAGGGACAGCAGTTCACGTTTACCGTCTTGATGCTATCCGGATTCAGCTGGTTCCAGATGCCAAGCACATTTAAAGCCCGCTGGTTGCAGTCTCTGGCCAGCATCCCGATTTTGATATCGGGATCGACGGCAGCGATTGAAGTCGCGATTTTCTCAAGGGGGTATCGCGCCAATCCAACCATCAGATGATCCATTTCCTCAAGTGCGTTGGCCGTGAAACAGTAGGGCAGGGGGTGGCCCGCCGTCATTTTATATCCCAGAAATATGTCGATGGTCCCGTCGCTTAACCACTGTTTGATTTGGTCGTTCATTTCCATCTCCTGCGGTACGTAAAATGCCCGGAGTGCACCGGCATGTCAGCGAATCAAACCCGGTGATGTTCCAGGCGCTGTCCCGGGTGCCAGCCCACCATCGCCGGAATTCCGGAAAACGCCGGCAGGGGATTTGGCCCCAGATGACGTATTTTATGGGTAAAATCTGTGACAACCTGGACGAACCGCTGCGCCTCGGCAGAAGATATCCAGGCCAGATGCAGCCGGCCTCCAAGCCCCATAAAACCGAGCAGTTCCTGGAGAAAGGTCATCCTTTTGAGGGTCATGTGATTACCATACAGGTAATGGCAGTCTCCCACGTGTCACCCGCCCACCAGCACCCCGTCGGCGCCGGTTTGCAGCGCCCTTAGGACG
>JBJKSK010000295.1:0-3867 GCA_046704125.1 Desulfobacterales bacterium
GGCCGAAGCCGTGGCCGAGGAAATCGGATACCCGGTGATCGTGCGCCCCTCCTTTGTCCTGGGGGGCCGGGCCATGAAGATCGTCTACGAGCGCCGGGATCTTGAAAATTTCACCCGGCTGGCCATCGCGGCTTCGCCGGAGCATCCCGTGCTTATCGACAAATTTCTCGAAGACGCCATCGAAGTGGATGTGGATGCGGTCTGCGACGGGCAGACCACGATTATCGGCGGAATCATGGAACATATCGAGGAAGCCGGCATCCACTCGGGGGATTCGGCCTGCGTGCTTCCCCCCTACAGCCTGTCTGCCTCGATGATCGACGAAATTTCCCGGGCCACCAAATCCATGGCCGCCGCGCTTCACGTGGTGGGGCTGATGAATGTGCAGTATGCCATCAAGGACGGCAAGCTCTTTGTGCTTGAGGTCAACCCCCGGGCTTCGCGCACGGTGCCCTTTGTCAGCAAGGCCACCGGCGTGCCCCTGGCCAAGATCGCCACCAAGGCGATGCTGGGAAAGACGCTGGCTGAATTGGGGTTGACCGGTGAGGTCAAACCGGCGCATATTTCCGTCAAGGAAGCCGTGTTGCCCTTTGACCGGTTTCCCGACGTGGACACCCTGCTGGGTCCCGAGATGAAATCCACCGGCGAGGTCATGGGTATTGACTTTAAGTTCGGTCCGGCCTATGCCAAGGCTCAGCTGGGTGCGCGCCAGAATCTGCCCACGGGCGGAACGGTCTTTATCAGCGTCGCCGACCGGGATAAGATGGCCGCGTATCCGTTGGCCGCCCAGTTCGTGGAACTGGGTTTTACCGTCGTGGCCACCAAGGGCACGTCGGCATTTTTTACCGAAAAAGGCATCGCCAACCGGATGACCAACAAGGTTTCCCTGGGCCGGCCCCATGTGGTGGACGCCATCAAAAACGGCGAAATCGGTCTGATCATCAATACCGGCGCAGGCTCCGGCCGGGACACGAACCGGGACGGCTACATCATCCGGCGCGCGGCCTTGAAGTTTAATATCCCCTATGCCACGACCATCGCCGGCGCCATGGCGGTGTGCAAAGCCATCACGGCGCTCAAGGAAACCGAGCTGACGGTCAAGACATTGCAGGAATACCATGGGAAATAAAGGGCGAGGCCTGATGAAGTGGCGGGGAAACGGGGTGGTGAACCGATGAAATTGTGCGATACCAAAGACATGGACCGGCGCCGCTTTGCTGACGACGACGACAAACCCCGGGAGGCCTGCGGGCTGTTTGGCATCTACGGCCACCCGGAATCGGCCAAGATCTGCTACTTCGGCCTTTACGCCCTGCAGCACCGGGGCCAGGAAAGCGCCGGGATTGCCGTGGTCCGGGACAAAAGCATCATCTCCCACAAGGGCATGGGGCTGGTTCCCGAGGTCTTCGAGATGCCGCATCTGGATCAGCTCGGGGGGGGAAGCGCCATCGGGCATGTGCGCTATTCCACCACGGGAAGCTCGATTCTTTCAAACGCCCAGCCCTTTGTGGTCCATCACCGCAAAAACTCCTATGCCGTGGCCCACAACGGTAACCTGGTCAACGCCCACAGCCTCAAGGAGCATTTGGAAGAGGCCGGATCGATTTTTCAGACCACCATGGACAGCGAGGTATTCTTGCACCTGTTTGTCAAAAACCTCGTCCACGGCTTCGAGCAGGCGCTGGTGGAGACGGTGACGGCCCTCAAAGGCGCCTTTTCCTTCATCGTGATGACCAGCCGCGGGGAGATCATCGGCATCAAGGACCGCAACGGGTTTCGGCCCCTTTGCCTGGGCAAGCTAAACGGTCACTATGTCCTGGCCTCGGAGTCCTGCGCCCTGGATCTGGTCCAGGCCGAATTTGTCCGCGAGCTGGACCCCGGCGAGATCGTGATCATCAGCGAAGACGGCGTGCGCAGCATCCAGCCCCACCAGGTTACCCGGCGAAGCTTCTGCATCTTCGAATTCATCTATTTCGCCAGGCCCGATTCCACCATTTTCGGGAAAAACGTCTATCTGACCCGGAAGGCCCACGGCAAACGGCTGGCCCAGGAAGCCCCGGTGGATGCCGACCTGGTCATGCCCTTTCCAGATTCCGGCACCTACGCGGCCATCGGATACTCCGAGGCCTCGGGCATTCCCTTCGAGATGGGCATGATCCGGAACCACTATGTGGGGCGCACCTTCATCCAGCCTACCCAGAGCATGAGAGACTTCGGGGTGCGGATCAAGCTCAACCCGGTCAAGGAGCTGCTCAAGGGAAAAGAAATCATCATCATCGAAGACTCCATCATCCGCGGCACCACGGTCAAAACTCGGGTTCAGGCCCTGAGGGAGATGGGTGTGCGCAAGGTGCACATGCGGGTTTCCGGCCCGCCGCACCGGTTTCCCTGCCACTACGGCATCGATTTTTCCACCAAGGGCGAGTTGATCGCCGCCAACCACACCGTCGATGAACTCACCCGTCACCTCGGGCTGGATTCGCTGCACTATCTGAGCATACCCGGGCTGTTGGAAGCCACCGGCATCGAAGACCCGTGCAACCACTTTTGCAAGGCCTGCTTTGACGGCTGCTATCCGGTGGCCTTCGACGAAGACCTGACCAAGGACTGCCTGGAGCGCCGGTAAACCCCGATTGGTCTCATGAAGCCGCAAACCGTATCTTTTTCCAAAAATGCCGCCAACGTCTTTTTCCATATCCTGACGGCCTGCAACCTGTCGTGTCGCCACTGCTACATCAACCGGGCCCAGCACGGCGAGGCCATGCTCTCCATCGATACCATCAAAACCTGGTTGGCCGCGGTGGCTAACCGGGTGAAAGCGGCCAACCTGATAATTCTCGGCGGTGAGCCGACCCTTCACCCCGAGCTTCCGGCTGCCATCCGGGAGGCCCGGCGTATGGGCTACCGCTCGGTGACCGTGGACACCAACGGGTATCTCTTTCACGACATCCTAAACCGCGTCAGCCCCCGGGAAGTGGATTTTTTCAGCTTCAGCATCGACGGGCCGACCGCCGAGGTAAACGACCCCATCCGGGGGGAGGGTTCTTTTGAAACCTGCACCGAGGGCATCCGTCAGGCCGTGGCCAAACGCTTTGGGGTCAGCGTCATTTACACCGTGAGCCAGATCAATTTTTCCCACCTGCACCGGATGCCGGCGCTGCTGGCGAATCTGGGGGTGCGCCGGTTTTTCATCCAGGTCATCGGGCTGCGGGGAAAATCGGCGCAGGAAGGCGCCAGGGGGCTGCAGCTAAACCGGGACACCTGGCTTGAAACGGTGCCCGCAGTTGCCCGGGAAGCCGCCGGCCTGGGGATTTCCGTGACTTACCCCAAGGTCTATCTGGATGAGGCAGAGCGCTTCGAGTGCGCGGGAAACGTGGCGGACAATTATTTCATCTTCCCCAACGGCCGGGTCTACCGGTGCCCCGTGTGCGAGGATTTTGCGCTTCACAGCCTGCAGTTTGCCGATGGCCGCCTGGTGGAAACGGAAAAGATCAACGAGGCGGATCTTTTCAAGCTGAGCATCCCCGAGGGCTGCGTGATGAACAAGCTCGTGCAGCCGGAAAACCTCGTCTACCGCCCCGACGGCACACCGGATTACCGGGTGGCCTGCTGCATGCTCAAGGAAGTCGTCGAACCCCGGTAAGTGCCCGGAGCAGGTTTCTCGCAGATACGCCAAGGAGCGCAAAGTGCGCCAAGGATGAGTTTCTCGCAGAGACGCTGAAACCGCAGAGGAAAAAACAACTGCTTTGCGGTCTTTCCTTTAAGACCTTGGCGGCTTTGCGAGAAACCGGTTGAGGCCCCGGCGCTATCATCGACAAAAACCCGCTCGATTTTTCCGGAACAATCCAAAGGAGACTGTACCAGGCG
>JBJKSK010000296.1:0-4057 GCA_046704125.1 Desulfobacterales bacterium
TCGCCCTTGTTTTCTAATAGAACAGGACCGACAAACCGCGGCCTTGGGCTGTTGCTTGCAGATACGGTGGGCTTGCTGGCGGCCCTCTATGTACTTGGCCAGGGCCGCCACGGCCACATCCGAGGAACGGAACACGGCAAGCCCCCCGGCTTCCAGGACCTCGACCAGCGGGTCGTAGATTTTCCCGCCATCCACCACGCCAACGATGGGAATCGCTGTTTTGACCGCAAGCACCGGCATCAACCGGGCGATGCTTTTTTCCGCATCCAGACTGTATTTCATCTCCGATCCGGGCAGCGTATAGGTGGCCGGCGACAGCGGATCCAGGCCGACCACGATACCGTCCACGTTGGCATCCTCAGCCAGGATCTCGACGATTCGCGCATGCACCTCGTCGTTGGCGCCCGGATTGATGTCCAGGGGGTTTTTCACATCCACCAGGGCATCGAGGCGGCAGGCGGCCAGCACCGCTTGAATCCGATCCACGGTGGCCGGCGACAGCTGCGCCAGCTGCATCTGGTAATCATCGGTGCAGAGGCTGTCTGCCATCCCCACGGCCTCAAAGCCCGCCCCGCTGACCACGGCCAGCCGATTGCCGCGCACCTGCTTTTGATGCAGGCGCTCGGAGAGCAGACACAGCGCCTCAAACTGGGTAAAGGTTTGGGCCACCATGGCCCCGGCCTGGCGGAGACAGGATTCACAGACCATGTAATCGCCCGCCAAGGACGCGGTATGTCCAGAGGTGGGGCTTTTTCCCTCCGGGGTGCGCCCGGCCTTGTAGACGATCAGATCCTTCCCGTTGCCCACGGCCCGTCGCACGGCCTGGGCGGTGGCCAGCCCGTCGAGATCCTTGAAGCCTTCGGCATATACGGCCAGGGTGTCGATGCCGGGAACATCGCTAAAATAGGACAGAAAATCGCCAAGGGTCAGATCGGTCTGGTTCCCGATGGAAATCAGGTAATGGGGGTCCAGCTGCGGGCATTTGCTGAGCCGGGTGATCATAAACGCGCCGCTCTGGCTGATGATAGCCGCCTTCTGGGGGCAGTCGGTGCGAGCCTTGGGCAGCTTTTCATCGGGTATAAACAGCGTGTCGTAACCTCCCGGATGCGACACGACACCAAGGCAGTTGCTGCCCAGAAAAATCGGCCCGCCGCCTGGTTTCAAATGGGCCTCGTCGATGGCCTGGGCCAGTTTCCGGGCGAGATCTTCGCTGCCCGGTTTTTCCCCGATGCCACCGGCAATGAGCATCACCGCGGCAGCGGCATCATTTCCAATAACTTGATCCACCAACTCGGGCACCGCCACGGCATCCACGGCCACCACCAGCAGATCCAGTTGACCGGAAAGCACAGATAGATCCGGCAGGCACCTGACCCCGTCTATGGCATCGACGCCTGGCCGGATCACCACGATATGGTCGGCGCAAAACCCTTCCTTGATGATGTTGTTTAAAATGATCCGGCCAAAGTTCATCCGGGAGGCCGATACCCCCACGATGCCGATGGTTTTGGGGTGCAGCAGCCGATGGATTTTTTTCACCGGCCGCTGCATGCGCCGGGGCACCGGGCGGGAAAACCGGCACAGCCCGTCTAACGGGACCATGAGAAAATCGGTGAAGGCAAAAGGGTTGACCTCCAGTTCATCGATGACAAAAGAGGCCCCCGGACGGTGCGGGGAAAAGAAATTGGCCATGGCGATAAATGACGAAAAACACTCTATTAATTGCTCGTCGGTCACAATCCGGCGCTGGCCGCGGGTCAACCCGGCAAGCTTCTGGTACGAGATGCTTTGCCGAAACAGCTCAAAAAACGCCTGCCCACCGGTCAGCTGCGTGGAAGCGGCCACCACCGCCTGTCCTTTACGGAACCGTTTGGCGTACAGCTCGGTATCGGTGCCCCCCAGCCCGGCGCTGATGACCATGCCAAATTCCCGGGTCCGGCGGATTCCCACAATCAGTTCGTTGCCGAAGGCCTCGGAGTCCGGCGCCATGAACTGCACCATGAGGACCCCGCGGATGTCCCTGACGATGGCCGGAATCAAGGACTCCGTGGGCAGCCCCCGATAGGATGCCGGCTCGTGACCGGGGTGCCGCTGGAGAAACGATGCGTAATTTTCGGGCACCTCATAAAGCATCCGGCGCCAGGCCGATCGGATTTTTTCCGGCCGTTTTTCAACGATTTTCACCCCGCCGGCTTCGGCCTTGTGGATAATCGTCGGGGAAACGACCTTGAGCACCACCTTGTCGCCGGTCATGGCCATCAATTCCTCATCCGAGGGCCTCGACCCCTTGACCAGCAGGTGGCAGCGCGGCGGCGTCTCGGCGCCGGAGCGGCGCAGCAGTTCATAGACTTCGTATTCGAAGAGAAAATCCCGACCGTCTGCCACGGCCAGCTCAAACTGGCGATCGATGGCATCGAAATCGATGTGCACCGCCTCGGGTCCCTCGGCAGCCTCGATGCGGGTGTCCCCCCTGTTTTCATAAACGTTCATATAGTCTCTATCCTCTTTTTCTCAGATGATCGTTTCTCTATATCCCAAAACACGGCAAATTGCACCCTTGTGTAAATCCGTTGACATCGATTGGCTCTGTCCCTATTATTTCCGGAGGCTAAACCCCCAATCGGACCATAGCCCCGTTTTAGGCCGGCCACAACTTCTTCAAAGGCAAGGAAACCACCACGATGGTGCCTGTTGTATCATTTGTGAGCAAAAAAAATTGCGGAAAAACCACGCTGCTGGAAAAACTGATCCCTGAACTCAAGCAAAGAGGATATCGAGTGGGCACCATCAAGCACGACACCCACGGGTTTTCCATCGACCACGAGGGAAAGGACTCCTGGCGCCATAAGCAGGCCGGTGCCCAGACCGTGGTGATTTCATCACCCTGGAAAATTTCCTTGATCAAAGATGTCGACGCGGAAATGAGCGTGGATCAAATCGTCGAGCAGTTTTTCTCGGATATGGATATCGTGCTGACGGAAGGGTACAAAAAGGTCGGAAAGCCGCAAATCGAGGTCTTTCGAAGCACGGTCCATCCAGCGCCGATTCACGTCCGGGGAGCGGAAAAAACACTGGTGGCCATCATGTCCAATGTCAAGCTGGATCTCAACGTTCCCCAGTTTGATATCAACGATGTCGGGGCTGTCGCCGACTTTATCGAAGCCAAATTCCTGAAACTCCGGAGTCTAAGCGCAACCGGTTGAGCGCCAGATCCATGAATTCAGCCCAGGTTCCCCTTTCCATCCAACCGTTGCAAAAAATCACCCTGGCCGTGGCATCAAACGAAAGCCGCCACCAGGAAACCGTCTCTTTCATCTTTGGCATCGGTGCCAGCGGACTGTGCCCTTTCGAATATGCGCTGGCCGGAAAGGCTGTTGGCGATCGGATTGAGCTTGCCGTGGAGGCCGCGAACCTCTGCGAAACCTTTCAGCACCTGACTATGGCCTTTTTTCCCCGGCACCTGCCATCTGAGGCGGTTTCTCTCCAGTTTCACATTCTCGAGACCACTGCCGCCGATTCCCGGGAAATCATCCAGGCCATGGCCAAATCAAATGCGTGCGGCCACGACGGCTGCGATTGCGGCTGTGGATGTCCCTGAAACATAAGGGTTCTCGCAGAGCCGCAGAGCTCGCAGAGGCCAAATGCGCCTTTTTTCAAATTTTAGGCATTTCCTTGTGTCTATAATTTAATGTTTTTTCTGCGCCTCTGCGCCTCTGCGAGAAACGATTCCTTCAAACGATTCCCACCGCCGAGCGCTTGAGCCAGCCGATCTTTCCGGAGGAAAATCGGATTTGCAGGTAATCGCCGATTTTCCCCTCGATTCGCACCAGGCAGCCCGCATGCAGATGAAACAGGACCGTCGAGGCGTCAGCCAACCCGGAGCGCACCGATACCTCCTTAGGCAGAATCACTCCCTCTAAGATATTCTTGGATGCCCAGACATTATAGCCCGCCGTGGCCACGAACACGATCGACAAGACCAGCACGGCGCCTGCGGCCAGCTTCGAAATGGGCTTTCTTAAAAACTGCCTCAAGGCCAGCATCACCCTCACGAGCA
>JBJKSK010000297.1:0-3844 GCA_046704125.1 Desulfobacterales bacterium
CGGCTGGAGCCAGGAGATCCGAGGCATCCGGGACGCGGCCAAGCTGCCCGAAAACGCCAGAAACTACCTCAAGCGCATCCAGGAGCTGGTCGACACGCCGATTAGCATCATCTCGGTCGGCCCGGGCAGAGACGAGACCATCGTGGTGAAAAATCCATTCCGATAACCGCTGGAAGGCTGGCCGGCGGCGACGGCGGATCATCTGGAGAAACCACATTTTCCGTTGACAAGGAAAGCCAAGTAACATACAAGGCCAACCAGTCGGGACGTGGCTCAGTCTGGTAGAGCACAGCGTTCGGGACGCTGGGGTCGCTGGTTCAAATCCAGTCGTCCCGACCACATGAAATCAAGGGGGGTCGCCGAATCGGCGGCCCCCCTTTTTTTCGGTTCCCGATTTTTTGCGGCAACTTCAGATGGGGCCGCCTGCCTGCCCGGCAAAATCAGTTTTCCCGTCACCTTTTCCGGGGATTGAAGCGCCGCACCAGGGCCGCCAGATGCTTCACGTCCAGCCGGCCGCCACCGGTACCGTAGCGCAGCCGAACATACCGTGAGGTAATTTCGCCGACGGGATCTTTCAGCTCCGGCCGGCTGTGGGCGACCCGGGCAGCGAAATCCACGGGGCCTTCCCCGGGTCGCCGGGCAACCCCGACCCGTGCCAGTTTGCGGCAAAACGCCAGATACAGCTTTTGAACGGGCTCCGCCGGCTCTCGGGGCCGGCGCATGGGGCGGATGATCAGCATGAGGGCCATGAATCCCGCCAACCCGATAGCCGCCGACATCGCCAGCAATGTGGACTTCCAGGACCCGGCGGCAAGTCCCAGGCGGCGCAGCAAGTCTTGCTGGTGCCGGTATGAATAGTCCAGCACCCACTGATCCCAGTAGTTATTGATCGAATCCCACCCCAAACCAAGTGTTTTCAGCAACGCGGTGAAGGGTCCAAGGTTCGGCAGGGTCTGCAACTGGAGGGCGTCGGCGGCAGGCAGGGCCGCGGCAGGGCCGCCTGTCACCCGATCCGGGGCGACCTGTGCCGTCGGGTCCACGCGCACCCAGCCTCTTTTTGCATACCACACCTCCACCCAGGCATGGGCATAGGTTTGGCGCACGATCAGATAGTTTCCGAAAGGGTTTCTCTCCCCGCCCAGATAGCCGCCCACCACCCGGGCCGGGACGCCGGCCGCCCTCATGAGAAAGGCAAAGGCCGATGCAAAATGTTCACAATAGCCTTTGCGGGTCCGGAAGAGAAAATCATCGATGCTGTTTGACCCCAGCGGCGGCGGATTGAGGGTATAGACAAATCCGCCGTTTTTCAGGTAAGCCAGCCCCCGGGCCACCACCGCTTCGGCTGAAGGGGCGCCGGCTGCCCATTGACGGGCCAGCTTCCGGGACCTTGGGTTTCCCTCTTTGGGAAGCTGCAGGTCCTCGACCGGCTTCTCGGGACTAAAGGCGGCGGTCCGATACGTCATCACCGAACTGACATCGTAAAACAGCCGCTGTTTGACCGGGCTTTGTGCATAGAGCGTGAAATCGGACAACAGGTGCGCCCGTGCCGTGGTGGCCGCCGGGAGGTCCAGGGCAAACAGCCAGTGCTGCTGATCCGGTTCCAGGGTGATGCTGTAGGTCACCATGGATTTCCCGGTTACGGGCCGTCCATGATACCGAACAGGGTGGCCGCGATGCCAGCTGGTTCCGTCAAATCGCGTAAACACCACGCCACGCCAGTAAAGATGCCCGGGTGCCGGAATTCCCGTCTTGAAATTGGCACGAAAGGCGATTTCATCGCTTCGCACCAGATGCAAGACGCTTCCGGGTGTCAGATTATCGGAAAAACCCGTTTTGGCCACCGCCGGCTGGGCCACGGTCCAAAGGCTTCCCTGAACTCTTGGAAAGACCATAAACAGCACGGCCATCAGGGGAATGGCCTGCGCCATGATCCAGCCGGCCAGTTTCACGTGGGCTTTGAACCGCCCCCCGGGATGGTTGACATAAATTAGCACCGAAGTGGTCACCAGCACCGACAAGGCCATATAGAGGGTCATCACCAGGGAATCGTCAAAAAAAAGGGAGGTGACCACCAGAAAATAGGCCAGAAAAAGACTGACCATCCGGTCCCGCTCCGTTCGGATCTCGAAGGGTTTGAGTCCGCACATCAAAGCCAGCAGATTCAAGCCTGAGCTCTGGTCAAAGAGCTTGGAGCCGCCTGTAACCACGGCAAGCCCGCCGGCGACGGCCAGCCCTGCAAGCAGCAGCCGGCCCGGCTGCGGCAACCGGTAGCGCATCGAAAGCCCCACATAGCCCCAGGCACCCAGGCACCAGGCCACAATCCAGGGGGGCAGCCGCACCACGTGGGGCGCCATCGCCACCAGCAGCGACCCGACGATGGGCAGCACCGCCGATTTCTCAGCATTTGGCCGAGCGATGAAAATCCGGTGAAATATAGCCATTTTCGGTTTTTCGGCGGGCCACCGCCTATCCTGAAGGCGCAGATCGCCCCAGGCGGACGGCCGTTTAATAGAGGGCCAGTGCGTTTAGGCACTGCCGGTAATGTTCCAGGCCCTGGCCCGGCCCGATCTCTTTTCCGGGAAGCCGCAATCCATAGACCAGATGGGTCCCGTGGGCATAAAGCACCATGTGGCAAAGCATCGAAAGCCGCCTTTCCACGTCGTTGTCTTTAAGCAGCTGCCAGTCAATGACCACAAAGGCGCCGGCCGTCCCGGAAAACACCTTGGTCAGCAGGCCCTGCTCCCGGGAAAGCGCCTTCCAGGAAAGATGCTGAAGCGAATCGCCGGGCTGGTAGTGGCGCAGCCCGACAAAATCGTCCACCCCGGAAATCGTCTCCCGGGCCTGTCCTCCATCTCCAAAGCCGCCCGGATCGTCCGGGAGCGCAGCCGGCAGCGGTTTTGGGTAGACCACGCAGGCGACATCGAAGTGCATCCGGCTCCAGCACCGGAAAAGCCCCATGGGATAATGGCTTTCCACCACCAAAACCCCGGGTCGGCAAAGCCCGCGCGACGGGCTTTGAACGGGCACCTCAACCACCGTCGGGACATCTGCGGCAAGATCCGCCAGGGTTGCGTCCTGGCCCTGAAACCTGAACGACAACGCCGAGCGCCTCTTTCCGGGCGCCTGCACCGTTATGGAAAAAAACGCCGTCTGCCCGCAAAAAACGGGATCGGCCCGAATCGAAAACAACTGAACACCGGACAGGTTTCGAAAGGTGTGAAGCAAGCCGATAAAGCTCATGGCCCCCAGCAAAAAGGCGAGCAGAAACCCCAGGTTGTTGCCGTAATTG
Source organism: Desulfobacterales bacterium (assembly GCA_046704125.1). Taxonomy (GTDB): domain Bacteria; phylum Desulfobacterota; class Desulfobacteria; order Desulfobacterales; family JBJKSK01; genus JBJKSK01. The sequence continues at coordinate 3,290 of JBJKSK010000297.1, forward strand.
ATGGAACCGACCAGCATGACGGCCAGCACCATGAAAAAGACCAGGCCATAGCGCGTTGGCAAAATAAAGAGCCGGTTGCCGCCAAGCCGCCAGGGAAGCGGCATGACCGGCACCCGGCCAAAGGCCAGATCCAGGGGTTTAAATCTTTCCATTTGTTCTCTGCGTCTTTGCCGGCTTGGAGTCCAAACAGACGGATTCCGCCACGAATCAGGCAATCGGCACCTGGGCCAGCAGCGAGGTTAACCGCGGCTCGGGAAATGGGCGCAGGTCTTCCCGGGAAATCAGCCGGTGACCCACTACGGGGAGCAATATATGCTGGAGATCTTCGGGAAGCACGTAGTCTCGCCCCGACACCAGGGCATGAGACCGGGCCGCGCGAAGCATCCCCAGACCGGCCCTGGGCGACAGCCCCATATGAAAATGCCCCGAATCGCGGGTAAAGATCAGGATATCCTGAGCGTAGGCAAGCAGCGCGTCCGACACGTGTACCCGGGTCGCCTGCCGCTGGATGTCCAGCACCTCCGGCCCGCTCAGGCAGGGTTTGATGCCAAACAG
>JBJKSK010000298.1:0-8037 GCA_046704125.1 Desulfobacterales bacterium
ATATCCTGATGGCCCTGGGTGAGTATCCCGCCGGGGCTTAAAAGCACTTGGGCCTTTAGGGCGTCGACCATGGCGGTGACCGGTACATGATACCGCTGCATGGCGGAAAGGTCCGGCTCAACCCAGAGAGCTTCGTCCCCGCTACCGTAGACTTCGACGCGCTGGACCCCCGGCAGGGCCTGCAGGCGCGGCACCACCTCACCGCGGATGGCCCGCTGAACCGTCATGGGTGAAACCGCGGCGGGGATTTCAACGGTGTAATCGGCTACCTCGTTGATAGCGTTTCCCATGATTTCCGCGTACGGTTGAACAAACGGTGGGATTTCCCTGCGTGCCCGGTCAATGGCGCTGTTGACCTCCTGGAGGTCCTGTTGGGGATTGGTTCCCCGAGCAAAGCGAACGTCGATCTCGATGGTGCCGCTGCCCATTCTCGAACGGACAGCGATGAGGTTGGGCAGCGTCAGGATCTGGCCCTCCACGGGGCGGGTGACGAGAGTCTCCAGTTCCGCGGCCGTGGCCCCTGGCACGTGGGCGATCATGCTGATCTGCGGAAAGCGGAATTGGGGAAGGACCTCCACGGGAATGTTCACCAGGGCGTAAACACCATAGACGATGAAGGCGCCGTAAACCAGAGCCCAGAAAAGCGGCCGCATGAGGACCCGCTTGATTGAATTCAACCAATCCATGACATCAATCCGGTTGTTCATAGTGTTTGGAAAGGTCCCGGTGAAACTCGAGGTAGGCGTTTTCGACCACGACCTGGGCTCCGGGTTCCAGCCCCTTGACAACCAGGGTCTGGGTCCCGCGGCTTGGACCGGGAAAAACCTCCTGGCGGTGATTGCCTCTGCTGTTATGAACCAGCACCCACCATCGGCCCTGGTCCAGGATCAGGGCTCGGGTTGGTACGGCAACCAACTGGCGGGAGGGCCCCAGAAGGGTTACCATGCCGGTGTCGCCGTTTGGCCAACCCGGATGGGGAATGGTTGCAACCAACCCGATGGTCCGGCCGCCGTCCAAGCCGACGGTACCCATGATGGAGCGGACCGTGACAGGAATTTCGGCAGTTCCGTCTGAAGGGGAAAATGTGCCGGTCATGCCTATTTTCACTGCCGCTGCATCGGGACCGTACCATCGGGCCACAACCCAGAGGCTTCCTGCCTTTACCATTGTCAAGATCGATTGCCCTGTCTGGATTGCTTGTCCATTGGCCGCATCGATAGAAAGCACGGTGCCGTTGGCTGGTGCTCTTAAAACAACGGCGGCGTGCGCGGCCTTTAACCGGGTGCGCGCGATTTCAAAACGGGTTTTGGCTGCGTCAAGGTTGATCTGGGCCGCATACACCGCGGATCGAGTGGAAATCCTAGCGGCTAACTGCTGGCGCAGAAGGCCAAGCCGTTTACCGGCCACTTCCAAGCCGGCACGAGCGCCGGAAAGCGCTGTCTCAAGTTCTGCCAATTGCCCATCGATCTTAGGGCCTGTCAAATGCCCGACAATGCTGCCCTCCTGAATGTTTTCACCCGGGAAAAGGTCTAGGCCGTTGATGATACCGCCTTTTTCCGCGTTGAGATGGACCAGGGCAATGGGGGTTACCCGGGCATAGGCCGTCAGATGGGTCTGGATGGTGAGTTTTTGCACGGTCATCACCCCGTTTTGGGCATGGGCCGTGTACGGCCGGCAAAGCAGGACGCCAGCGCCCAAAAAAATAAGTGATATGCACAGGCTGCTGCGCATCATGGCACCTCGATTCCAGCATATATTTTCATGTGGTCAAAAAAAATGGCGGTTGCGGCCAGTTCATAGGAAGATTATAGGCTTGACCGATTGCTTTAAGATGGCCAGCGCTACACTTTTTCGCAATGTTGGCTCATTGCCAAGGGGAACTCAGACATGGCTTGCTCCGGCGGCAACGTTTTCAGGCCGGAAGTTGGGCCATGGCGCGGTGAATCGGAAATAGAATCCGGTCAGACCCGGGAGGGGGTGGCGGCTGGCAAACGGATCATAAAGGTGCTTCCCAGACCTATTTTGCTTGAAACGGAGATCTTGCCGCCGTGGGCCTCGACGATGGTGCGGGCCAGGGCCAATCCCAAGCCATTGCCCGGAGCCGAACGGCTTCGGTCGGTGCGGTAAAATCGCTCAAAGATGCGATCAAGCTCTTCGGGCCGGATCCCGATTCCCGTGTCGCGAAATATGAGGATAACCTGGGAAGCCTTTTTCGCGGCCTCCACCTGGACTGTGCCACCTTCCGGCGTGTATTTGATAGCGTTGTCCAAGACATTGGCCACGACGCGCTGCAACCGTCCCTTGTCGCCCATGACCTCAAGGGCTATCGGCGAACCAAGCACTTCCAGGGACAGGGATTTGTTTTCGGCCATGGGCAGAAAAAGTTCAACCGCCTGGTCAAGGATATGGCTTAAATCCACCGGTTGTCGAGCAAGCGGCGCAAGGCCCGTTTCAGTCTGCGCGATCTCCAGGGTCGTGTCGAGAATGCTGACAACCCGGTCGCATTCCTCGATGACCAGCCCTGCCATTTCCCGGAAGGCATCAAGTTCTACCGGAGAAATGAGCAGCGCTTCGGCTTTGCCCCTGATACGGGTCAATGGGCTTCGCAAATCATGGGCGACTCCGTTGGTGACATCCTGCAGTTCTTGAATCAATTTCTGGATGCGATCCAACATCTGGTTGAAGGCCATCGAAAGGTCGTCAATCTCCTGCCCTCCCTGTCCCAATGGAACACGCAGATCTAGATCCTCGTTTCCGATCCGGATCGCGGTTTGCCGGAGCCGTTCGACCCCGGAAAGGGCACGCCGGGAAACCACCCAACCCAGGATCGCGCCGCAGAGCAACACCCCTGCCAGTGCCCGGCCAAAAATTTCCCGGTAACGCTCCTCAAGGCGTGCGTTCCCGAAAAGCGAGGTGCCCAGCTGCAAAATTTTTCCACCGGTTGTCGGCAAAAAGATTACCCGAACGCCGTCCCGGTGTCCCAAAGGATAGACGGTTTCGAATGATTGGTCGTGTATAGCGGTTTTGACAACAGGAAGTTGGGTCTCAAGCGAAGGCCAGTCGCGAAGATCCGATGCGGCCAGAATCTCACCCTGGGCAGACAGCAGCCGAAAAAACACCTGCCGAACTCCCCGGGAATGGGCCTCTCTTCTGAATTCGTCATGCAGCGCACCCAATCCATGAACGCGATAAAGGGTATCGAACTCTTTTGCCGAGACCGCCAGCTGCTCGTCTGTACGGTGCCTCAGGCCGGCTACCAGGGAAACGTAAATGGAGGCAAACATCGTACAAGACAACAGCGCGAACAACCCCGCATACCAGAGAGTCGCCTGAAAGGACAGGGATCGCAAAAATCTATGGACGGGACTCCAAGACATAACCAGCACCCCGAACCGTATGGATCAGCTTGGACTCGAATGAACGATCGACCTTTTCGCGCAAACGGCAGATCCGGGTTTCGACGACATTGGTCTGTGGGTCGAAATTATATTCCCAGACGTTTTCCATGATCATTGTCTTGGATACCACCCGGCCCGCATGGCGCATGAGATATTCCAGCAGGGCAAACTCTTTGGTCTGAAGCACGATTTCCGTATCGCCGCGAAAGACCTTGCGGCGCACCACATCCAAAGACAGGTCGTCGATAGCGAGTTTGGTTGGTTCCGGCGCCAGCGTGCTGCGCCGGATCAAGGCATCGATGCGTGCCAACAGCTCGGCAAACGCAAACGGCTTGACCAGGTAGTCATCCCCTCCGGCACGAAGTCCGGCGACGCGATCGTCCACGGAATTCTTGGCGCTCAGTACCAAGACCGGAATCTATATCCGGTGTCTTCGCAGAGTTTCGATCAAGGTCACTCCATCGAGTTTCGGCAGCATGATATCCACCACGGCTGCGTCATAAGGGGAATACGTAGCCATCTCCAGTCCACGCTTCCCGTCCGCAGCGTAATCCACCACAAAGCCCTCCTGTTTCAGTCCGTTGACAACGAAGGCCGCGGTTTTCTGATCGTCTTCGATAATGAGGATTTTCATCGCTAACATGCTAACTTTTTTAGATTTTTGCTTATCCGCAAAACCAAATACTACCGGCTACCGAAAATATTTTAGATGCTTTTGCCGCGCCCTAACACTTTAAAATTTTATCAACTGCGGTCGCTTTAGTATATAAGGCCATTTTCTGCGGGCAACAATGCTTTTTTGTTGCTGTCCTGGAATCGAAAAAAACGTTTCCAGCCATATTTGCGTGTCTGAAACCCAAAGTGAGGAGGAGAATTTCGGTGTATCCAAAAATTTAACACTCAGCTTAGCTTGATTTCTGTTCAATTGCCCAAAAAATTGGCAACGATAACGTAACATCTTGGTGTGATGGCGGCCACTGTTTAAAAATAGTGTTCAAATTAATATGGTTATAATTTTCTTTAGCTTCGAAGATCTCTTGGCACGACTCATGCTGTTATCGAAATCAAGACATAATTGTATCGCAGCAGGATCGGCCCGCAGGCTGCCCGATTTTTCTTTTCAGATAAACAGGGAATGCTTCCTGCAAAAACAATGATGGCGGCACTTTCACCGAACAGCCGATGCGATGCGAAAAGGAGGGTGCCGCCAGAGGATTCATGAAGGTTCAAGGGGGATGCAATGCCAATGTTTAATGGATATGGTGGATACGGTGGATACGGAATGTGGCTGGGAGGGGGTTTAGGCTCAATTGTCATGATGCTGTTTTGGGGGCTTGTCATTGTCGCGCTGGTGCTTTGGATAAAACAGCTCGTTAAGACTTCAACCCGGTCGGATATGGTGTCGGCGCTTTCCATTGCCGCAGAGCGCTATGCGCGGGGAGAGATCGGCAAAGAGGAGTTTGAAAGCATAAAGAGCAACTTGAAATAATGGACTACTGGCTCGACCCATCGAAGGCAGGCGATACGTTTTCGTGAACACAAACGGTGCGTCGCTATTTTTAGACGGCAGTCTTGAGGAGTCTCATGCACCAGGCGTCAAAATCCGACATTTTCTCTTCACCCCTGCCGTTTAAGCTTTCGAGGGCGGCCCTGGCCTTTATCCTGGCCACTGTTTTCCTGGGCACGCTCCTTACTCTTGCGACTTTGCAGGATATCAATCGGGCCGAGGATCTGATGGCCAAATTCCTCATGGAAAAGGGCGATACGATTATCACGGCCATCGAGGCCGGCATGCAAACCTCGATGATGCATTACATGGGAAACGGCGATGTCCTGCAGACCCTGATCAGTGAGAGCAGCCGGGAAAACGACATCGTTTTTATCCGCATCATGAATACAGCGGGCATCGTTCAATACCAGAGCGCAGGGGCCCCGAAAACAACCCTTTCGGCTGCCGAAGTCAAGCAGGTACTGAAGTCCAGGGCACCGTTTACCCATATCGAAAAAGGCAGGGGCGTATTTTTGATCTCCCGGAGCTTTCGGCTGCGGGGATTTCAGACCATGATGCCGATGATGATGATGGGGGCCCAACCGCCCATGACGGAGCCGGTTGCCGGCATCATCACCGTGGGACTCTACACCAGGGAATTTGATCTGGCCCGGCATCAGGACATCGAGCATACCATTTTCATGGGAACCATGCTCTTTCTGATCGGCAGCGCCGGTCTTTATTTTCTCTTTCTCTATCAGGGCATGCGGGTTACCGAAACCACCCTGGCCAACATAAAGCTTTATACCAACAACGTGCTGGAAAGCATCCCGGTGGGCGTGGTGACCCTGGATGACAAGCAGCGCATCGTTTCCTATAACCGGAAAATGGAAGAGATCCTCGGCACTACATTGGAAAATCGCCAGGGGCAAGCCCTTTCCTCCGTTGTTCCCGGCTGCCGGATCGATTGGGATAGTATCCGCAATACCGCAGTCGAGCAATCGGCGGAATGCCAGGCGGGCGACGGGCGGAAAATACCGATACGCATTGGCGGCTCCAGCATTGTCAACAATGACGGGCAAGTGATCGGAACCGTTCTGATCATAAGGGACATGAGCCTGATCAGGGAAATGGAGGAGCAGCTGGAACGAACCCGCCGGATGGCCGCGCTGGGCAAGATGGCCGCGGGCATCGCCCATGAGATCCGAAATCCCCTGGGCACGCTTCGCGGGTTTGCCCATTACTTTGGCAATCAGCCCGGCGCCACGGCCGAGAGCAAGGGGTATGCCGAGTTGATGACCGGCGAGGTGGATCGGCTCAACCGGTCGATTTCCAGTCTCTTGCAGTTTGCCCGGCCTCGAGAGCCGCAATTTGTGCCGGTTGACATGGACGCGCTGATGGCCAAGACGGCGGCCCTGATGGAGGCGGATTTTGCCCAGCACGGGGTGAAATTCAACGCTTGCCGCCAAACCGGCATCGTCTTTGAAGCGGACCCGGATCTGCTGCTGCAGGTGTTGATGAACCTGTTGAAAAACAGTATCCAGGCGACAGCTTCCGGGGGTGAAATTTCTCTTGAGGGTTTTAAGGATCGGCACGTGGTGAAAATCCGCGTTTCAGACACCGGAAGCGGCATGAGCGAGCAGGAAAAAAGCCGAATGTTTGATCCGTTTTATTCCACGAAAAAGACCGGAACCGGTCTGGGCCTTGCGGTGAGCCATCAGATCATCGAGCAGCATCGGGGAGTCATGGAAGTTGATAGTACCTTGGGCCGGGGAACGGCCGTAACCATCATTTTGCCAGCAGAGGCAAGGAGGAAATGATGCCGCAGAAAACGGTGCTTTTGGTCGATGACGATGCCGGACACCGGACGATGTTAAAGGCAAACCTTCTGGGTGAGGGCTACCGGGTGGAAGAGGCCGATGACGGGGACGCGGTTTTGCCGTTTCTGGCGCGCCAGGAAGCCGATGTGATCCTTTTAGACATGAAGATGGCCCGCATGGACGGTCTTGCCACCCTTACGGTGCTGCTCCAGGCCGGATACCAGATCCCGGTGATCATGCTCACGGCCTTTTCTTCGGTGGAAACCGCCGTGGAGGCGATGAAAAAGGGTGCCTTCGACTACATTTCCAAGCCGGTGGACATCGAGGAGCTGAAAGTCACGGTCAATCGAGCCCTGGGCTTTAGCGCCCTTGCCGAGGAAAACAAGGCCCTGAAAACCAGGCTTGGGGAGCAGTACTCGTTTTCCGGCATCATCGGCAAGAGCCACGCGATGCAGGAGATGTTTGCCACCCTGGCGATGGTGGCGCCCACGGACGCCACCGTGCTGATCACCGGCGAGTCGGGAACGGGAAAGGAGCTGATCGCCAATGCGCTGCACCAAAACAGCCCTCGCCGCAGCGCCCCGTTTATCAAGCTAAACTGCGCCGCTTTGCACGAAAATCTTTTGGAAAGCGAGCTTTTCGGTCATGAGGCCGGGGCCTTTACCGGGGCGGCCGGGAAACGAAAGGGGCGCTTTGAGCTGGCGCACGGGGGCAGCCTGTTTCTCGATGAGATCGGGGACATGAGCCTGCCGACCCAGGCCAAGATCCTTCGGGTGCTGCAGGAGGGCGAATTTGAGCGCCTTGGCGGCACCGAGACGGTCCGGGTGGACGTTCGCCTGCTGGCGGCCACCCATAAGGATCTTCAGGCGATGATTCTGGAAGGCAGCTTTCGCCAGGATCTTTTTTTCCGGTTGTCGGTGGTGCCGATCCACCTGCCCCCGCTGCGTGAGCGAGTCGCGGATATCCCCGAGCTGGCCGGCCATTTCCTGCGCCGTTTTACCGGGAAAAACCGCAAAGACATCAGGGGCATTCATCCGGAAGCCCTCAATCTTTTGATGCAGTACCACTGGCCCGGAAACATCCGGGAGCTTGAAAACACCATGGAACGGGCGATGATCCTGTGCCTTGGCGAGCAGATCATGCCCCAGGACCTGCCGCCGCACCTGTTGCCGCAAGAGGTGCGGATCATGAAGATGAGCCAGGCCAAAGAGGGTTTTACCTTGCGCGACATGGAGCGCGAAGTCATCAAGTCCACGCTGGCCGGCACCGACAACAACAGGAGCCTGGCGGCCAAAAAGCTCGGGGTCTCCCGCCAGACGCTGCTAAACAA
>JBJKSK010000299.1:0-4575 GCA_046704125.1 Desulfobacterales bacterium
CATGGGGTTTGGCCTTTTCATTGAGGTAGGTAACCGAAATTTCGGCACCGGCGGCATGCGCGGTGCGTGCGATGCCGTAGGCGATGCTGTGCTGGTTGGCGATTCCAAAGACCAGCCCTTTCCGGCCTTCCAGATCTATCAGATTCATGGCTCTTTTTTTATCTCTGCTATGCGGGGAGCGGAATCTTGGGAGTCGTCTCCTGGGGCAGCAGCAGGGCCTTTTTTTCATCATATTCCAGCAGCTTGAATTTTTCCATCTCCATCTTCATGAGCTTTACCTTGAGCCGGTATTGAAGGTAGACATACCAGATGACAATCAGGAAAAAGACGGAAACCAGCATGGTCGGAATCCACCAGAATTTGGCCAGCCACGCGGATGTGACGCTTCCCGCAAATTTCACGACCTCCGGAATATACCAGACCAGAAACAGCGCACAGACCAGAAGCAGCATAAACCAGATGACATTGATTTTGCTCAACCGGTTCAAGGCCGATACCCACTGGCCGGAGTTTTCTTCATCTTCCTCGAAGTCCGGTTCAATGGCCTGGAAATAGGCTTTGGTGATCAGCACCACCAGGAAAAACATGGCGATGGGCGCCCCGAGGGAAATGAGAATCCAGCCTTTCCACGGAAATTGATGGACGATGACCTTGTCGGTGATCAGCAGATACGTCTGCTTGTGGCTGTACATGTTGCCCAGCGTATTGACGGCAATCCGTTCGTCGGGTTTGAGTTTTTCCGGATGGTCAATATACACCTTGGCCATTTCCGCGGTTATCGGCGTTTCGGTGTGAATCTTTTCGTTGAGCTGGTAAACCAGGGTGCAGCCAAAAATAAACAGCTCCAGAAGGATCACCGCTGCGGCAATCAATCGTAATGTCTTATCTCGGTTGGCTAAATCCATTTTCGGGTTCATACGGGCAGACTGCAAATGCGAAATAAATGGCTATAAAACGCGGTCTCACCGGGGCCAGTCCCCTTTTTTTTCCGCTTTCGAAACTCAAAAAGGTATTCATATGAAATCAAACCGGGATTGTCAATCCTTGACTCGGTCCCGGGATCTTCGCGGAAAAAGGGCCGCCCTGTTCCTGCAATCGACAGGAAAGCATTGAATCCGTATGGGTATCGGCTGTATTATCCTGCCGGCAGTCGACTGCTTCCGGCCGTAAAAAAGCCGCCACAGCCCGTGCGAGACCGGAAGTACAGAGCCTGCAACCCCGTTCAAAAGGAAGAGACAAGAGAGGAAAGACCCATGAAAATTCTTGGAATCGAAGGAAGCCCGCGGCAAAACGGCAACACGGAAAAACTGGTGCGCCGGGTATTGGCCGGGGCCGGTGCGGCGGGAGGCCAGACCCAGTTTCTGAAACTGGCCGATCTGACGATCCACCATTGCCAGGGATGCACGTCCTGCAGAGCCTCCGGGGCATGCGTAATGCAAGACGACATGGACCGCGTCATCGACGCCATCCAAGACAGTGACGCCATCTTGCTGGGGTCCCCGATTTACGTGTGGCAGGTTTCGGGCATCACCAAGGTCTTTATGGACCGGCTCTGCCGCCTGCTGACCCCAAGCTATGAAAGCCGGCTAAACGGCCCGAAAAAAATCGCCTTCGCCTACACCCAGGGAAACCCGGATCCCAACCGGTTCAAACTCTATTTTGATTATCAGGAACAGGTCTACTCCATGCTGGGATTCACCCTGTCGGGCCGCGTGCTGGCAACCGGGACCCGGGACAAAAAAGACATCGCGGCCCAGGACGAGACGCTGGAAGAGGCCTACCGGCTGGGAAAGGATCTAGTCGCTGAAAACGCCTGACGCCCGAAGACCGGCCACCGGACTAAAGCGCTTTCGCCACGCCGGCGCCCTCTTCGACGATTCCGGGCAAGATCCCCATGCGGACATAAATCGGATAAACCATTTTTCTCAATTTCGGGAGGTTTATGGCGAAAACGGCGCCGCCGGCCACGCAGGCCGCGCCGCCGACAAACACCGTCCAGGGCGCGCCGATGCGGTTTGCCATGGCGCCGGCCAGCAGGCTGCCCAAGGGCATCATGCCGCCAAAGGCCATCGCGTAAAAACTCATGACCCGCCCCCGCTTATCGTCATCGACCAGGGTCTGCAGCAGCGTATTGCCCGTGGCCATCTGGACGATCTGACCGAAACCGGCCACGGCCATCAGCGCCAGCGACACGTACAGCGACTTTGAAAACGAAAAAGCGATCAGGCCTCCCCCCAGAAGGCAGGCGGAAATCGGCATCATCTTGCCAAGTCCCAGCACGCTCTTTCTGGCCGCCAGGTACAACGCCGCCGAGAGCGCCCCCGCGCCGGCAAAGCCCATCAGAAACCCGAGCGTCGCCGGCCCGCCATGCAGGATGTCTTTGGCAAATATCGGCATGAGAACGATATAAGGAAGCCCCACCAGGCTGATCAGCGCCAGCATCATCAATATGGATCGGATCGGCACGGAGTCCCAGGCGTAAGAAAATCCCTGGATCAGCTCCTGGCGGATTTTGGTCTTTCGAACAGTCGCCTGCCTGCGGGCAATTTTCATCATCAGCAGGGAGGCGACGACGGCCATGTAGCTCAACCCGTTTATAAAAAAACAGGCCCCCTGCCCGACCAGTGCGATCAGCATCCCGGCCATGGAAGGCCCCATCAGGCGCGCGAAGTTAAACATCGAGGAATTGAGCGCGATGGCGTTTCCCAGGTCCTTTTTATCCTCTATCATTTCAATCATAAAGGACTGGCGCACCGGAACGTCAAACCCGTTGATGCTTCCCAGGACAACGCTTAGCAGGATCACCTGCCAGATCTGAATCAGGTGGGACCACACCAGGAAAGAAAACACAAAGGCCTGCATCATGGCCAGCGTCTGCGTCAAAAGCAGCAGGCGGTGGCGGTCCCAGCGGTCTGCCAGCACACCGGCAAACGGCGCCAGGAAAAAGACCGGAATCTGGCCGCAAAACCCCACCACGCCTAATATGAACGCTGAACCGGTGAGCTGGTAGACCAGCCATGCCACGGCCACGCGCTGCATCCAGGTGCCAATCAGCGAAATGCTCTGACCGATGAAAAACAACCGGAAATTTCGATGCCGCAACGCGCGGGCCATCGAAGCCAGACCCACCTTTTTCCCCGCTTGCATACTCGCAGACTTCCCCGAAAGGTAAAATAACCGCCCAGAAAAATTCAAAAAACGGCCCCGGCCAACAGCTTGAAGCGATTCAGTCCAAGCGCTTGTCCGGGCGATCCGGTGGCAAAGATAACACCGGCGCACCCAAAGTAAAGGAAGATGACCGGAAATCTCGTCTGCGGCTTTTGCGAACTCACCCGGCGACGGCAAAGAGGCCCTGTTTTTTTCAATGGGAGCCGTGGCTTCCGGTAAACCGGGCCGGTGCCGGTAGGACCAAAAGCTGTTGCCTCCCGAGATGACAAGATGATATGCAGTTCAGATCTGGGGCTGTCACAGCCGATGGTTTTTCCCTTTCGGCTCCGCCTCAGCGACGCTTGGCGAGAAACCCGCCCTTGGTGTTCGTTTATCTTCCGTGTATCGGAAAGCCGTTGCACGGGCGGGTTTCCATGAAATGCTTGAAACAGGGACCGGCCACGACCATGCCAGATCAGCCTCCGCGAGTCCTCAACCGCCGTGTGCACATGGCCAACGAACGGACCTTCTTGGCTTGGATCCGAACCAGCATCGGGATCATGGCTTTTGGTTTCGTCGTCGTCAAATTCGTCCTTTTTCTGCACCAGATCGCCGCGTTTTTGGAAAAAGCCGGATTTCCAGCCTCGCCGGCCATTCCCGCTTCCCATTGGTATTCGTCCTTTTACGGGATTGTGGTGCTAGGCCTCGGGGCCCTCATGGGCGTGCTGGCCTTTGTCCGGTACAAGCGGGTGGAAAAACAAATCGATGACGACACCTATCATTCCTCGCTGATCCTGGATATTTTGCTGACCCTGGCCGTGCTTTCCGTGGGGATATTTCTGGTGATCTACCTGATTCACAGCACCTCGGGGCTTATGGCCGTGTGAAGCCGCGCCGTTGCAGGCGAAACGGAAAGCCGCAGGGATTTTACAGGGCCTCGACCGCCCATTGGTTCAGCACGGCCCGGTCCGGGTCGGAGATGGCGGTGATGCGAACCTTGCTGACGCTGAGGCAGTCGATGGTCCGGCTTTCGACGGACTTGGCGTAAATGGCCTCAAAGCAGTGCACGAGGTTGCAAAAGACCAATTGAATCCTGACATCGGTCAAGGGTCTGAGGGGCTTTTCCAGCGCCACCTGCAGCAGGTCTTCGGCGATGCTCAGGGTGTGGCCTTCCATGGCCGGTTCCTGGACGATCTTTTCCACAACGATCCAGCACCGCAGGGACAGGCGCATGGGCACGCTCCGGGGGCCGGTTTCCCCTTGGGAAAGCCGGATCTGGTGAGGGGCGCCGATGGCGTACACGGGGTAGCAGACCAGCGGCTGGGCCATTCCCTTGATCCGCACCGTCTGCGGCTCTCCGGCCTCCACCAGGGAGGCGGTTTGCCTGTAGGTGGCCTCGCCGATGAGCACCTGGCCTCCGGTGGTCAT
>JBJKSK010000300.1:0-4655 GCA_046704125.1 Desulfobacterales bacterium
CATCAATGAGGAAAGCCCCCAGTGCTGAATCAGCAAACCGGAGGCCTCCGGGTGCGTCATGGCCAGTTTCGCCTCGGCCGCGAGCATCGCGCCGGTATCGCTTGTCTGGCTCTGTACAAGCTGGGCATAGGATTCTGGAAAATTTTGCCACAGCACCAGTTTCCCGATATCGTGAAGCAGCCCGGAAAGAAAAGCCTCGTCGGCATTGACCCATCCGGTTTGTTCGGCCATCAACCGGGATAGCACCGCGCATTTGAGGCTGTGGCGCCAGAAACTCCGAAGGTCTATGCGCGCGTTGTCTTCCATGGATTGAAACACCTGGTGCACCGATGCGGTGACCGCAATGTTTTTGATGGTGTTGACCCCCAAAAAAGACACCGCTTGATCGATGCTGGAAATCGGGTTTGGCAGTCCGTAGTAAGCCGAGTTGACCAGACGCACGACCTTGGCGGCCAGGGCGGGATCCTTTTCAATGACGCTTGACACGGCAACGAGGCTTTCCCCGTCGTCGCAGCACACCTGAATCAGTTTCAAGAGAATGTGGGGCAGCGTGGGAAGCCTTTTGAGTCCAATGAACTGTTCTTCCATCGTATTTTCCACGGACATGATCAAATCCCTTGAATTTGAAATTTTTTACAAAAATCGCCCCAGGCAGGCGGCCGCATGGGCTGCAAAACGAGTCAACATGCCCTGTCTGGAATAAAAAAGGCCATGCCGGTATCGGTCCCATCCGGCCGCCAGGACCCCCAACGGCCGTTGCTTCAGGATCAGCGGGATGCAAAGCACCCCGTCGGTGCCAAGCATCCGAATAATCTGTTCGTCCATGATGGCCAGGGGTATGGAAACCGAATCGGCCAGGGAATCCAGGACCGTGCCAGTGGCCAAGGATGTTTCGATCAGGCCGTGCGGATCCTGAAAGCTTTCGGGCAGTCCACTCAGTGCGCGCGCCGGCGACTGAACGCCGGGGAACTGATCCACGAGAAGGGGGCCATCTGGCTGAAGCATCAGAAAAATCACCCGATGGATATCAAAAAGGATCCGAAGCCCTTCCCGTATCCCTTCAACGGCATTTTCCACGGCTTCTGCCGTGAGAAGACGTTCCAGGGTGCCGGCAAGCAAGACCGTTTCTTGGACTTCATCGATCAGCCCCTGAGAAGGCGCCGGGGGCTCGTCGCAGCTGTCAAACCCCGGGTGGTTTGGCCCATTGTGGGCTATCGCCAGTCGATTCTGGATTTGTTGCATCTCGGATTCGGCCGCCGAAAGGAGGCCTTGCACCTGAGCTGCCTCGATGTGAAACAATAAAAGGGCCTCTTTCAGAACCACTGGCCCGTTTTCGGGAAAACGCGTCAACCGATTGGCCAGAAAGACGATTTTGACCAGAGGAAAGGCGTTTACCACCCGTTCAACCGGTTCATGATGATATCGTATGGCATCATCCAATAGGGGTGCCAGCCGCCAGGCTCGAATCCAGTCGGCACCGACCCGGCAGTGCCAATCCGGATCTTCAACGGGGATATCGCCGCTTACCCCGGTTGCCTGCCTTTGCGCCGTTTTTCCGATGTCGTGCAGCAACCCGGCGATATAGGCTTCCATGGGTTGGCCATATCGTATCATTTCGGCGATCCGACGGGCCAAAATCGCACAAAACAGGCCGTGGCGCCAAAAGATCAGCGGGTTTTGAACATTGCCACCGGACAGCAAAACCTGGGAGATGGCCGCCACTTGGGTGATGTGTTTCAAGGTGTCTGCCGAAAGCCTGGAGGAAAGCCGCTGGGAAATACCTGACATCGGAATGTCGGCCTGGCTCGGAACGCTTACGCAAAGCGCACGGGCAAAAAGGATCGGGTCCAATCCAAGCAGATCCAGCACGGCGCAACCTCGGCCCTTTTTATCCATGCTGGCAAAAAGGTGGTCCAGCACCTGGGAAGGCACCGGAACCTGGAACAGTCCCTGGCCTTTGACACCGGGCAGCGGGCGGATATCCGAAGAACCGGCTGCTCTGGCTGAATCCCTTGGCGTCGGTGCGACAGGGTAAGTCTCGCCTGCGGTTTCGATGGGTGCGGATATCCACTGCAGGCACTTTTGCCAAAACGTCTCCATGGGCTGAGCCGCGGCGTTTTGTCCCACCGCAAGGTGACGGGCGGTCACCCGGATGCACTTGGCGGCTTCGCAGTCCGGGAAAAGCGCTGCAAAGGGCTGTTGTTTCAAAACAGCGGCTTCTACATGGGGATCATGGATCATCATCCCAACGGGAAGCACCTCGATGGGGAGAAACCGGTCAACACTGCGTTTCAACCGGTGGTACACGTCCTTGGCCTCTCGGGTCTCGCGCCATTGATTGATCAGGATTTTGGCCGTGGCCGAAAAGCCGTTGAGATGCAGCACCTTGAGAAGCGCGTAGGCATCGGTGAGCGATGTGGGCTCAGGGGTAACGACCACCACCAGTTCGTCGCAGGCCATGCAAAAGGCCAACACGGAGCGGGAAATGCCAGAAGAGGTATCAAACACCACGTAGTCGTAGCGGCCCATGGCTCCAAGACTTGCCAAAAGCCCGGAAACATCAGTGTCACCAAGCTCGGCAAGCTTCCGGACACCGGAGCCGCCCGGGACGATATCCATACCATAGGAGGTATGGATCAGGATTTCGTCCAAGGTCTTTTGACCGTCGATGACCTGTTCGAGGGTGCAGGTAGGATAGAGGCCCAGAAGCAGGTTGACATTGGCAAGACCCAGATCTGCGTCAAAAAGACAGGTGCGGTGCCCCAGGGCGGCGAGTTCCAAAGCCAGATTGACGCTGATATGGGTTTTGCCGACGCCTCCTTTTCCACTGGTAATGGTGACAGTTCTGGCCATTTGCGTCCCTGAACCGCGTTTTCCGGTTGCCATTTGAAAGGCTAAGAATCGATATGGCAGGATACATAATGGACAAGAAAGGTTCTGTCAATGGAAAAACGGCTGATTTTATTATATTTAGATGAGACCGCAGGCCACTTGGGCTACAGGGCGCCTTCATCCGCCAAGCCAAAATCCGTGAGGCCCCGGGCTATTCGGTAGACCGAGTCCATGAGAGCGATTTTGAAAGCCATGGGGGTACTTGTGAGTTTGGCGGCATGCTGGCCGGCGGTCCCATAGAAATTCATGGCAGAAACGGCAGCCTGAAACCGATCTTCGCTTACCGCGGCAAAGGCTCCCAGCACGGATGTGGCCATGCACCCGGTGCCCACGACTTGGCCCATCATGGCGTGCCCGGCCCGGCAAAGATGCAACCGGCTGCCGTCGGTGACGATATCGGTTTCTCCCGTGACCACCACCACCGCTGCCGTGCATCGTGCCAATTGACCGGCCAAAAGCGTGATATCTCCGGAAACCGAGCCGGACTCCACCCCTTTGACCACCGCCTGGCTTCCCGAGGCCACGGCGACTTCGCCTGCGTTTCCCTTGAGGATGGCAAAGCCCACGGATTTCATCAGGTGCTCGACGGCCTGGGTTCGAATGCGCGTCGCCCCGCATCCGACCATATCCAGCACCACCGGTATTTGCTTTTCATTCGCGGATTTTCCCGCCGCGACCATGCTAGATAGCACCGACTCGGTCAGGGTGCCGATGTTTAGCACCAGTGCGGAGGCATGCGCGATCATTTCGACGGCATCGGCCTGCATGTGGGCCATGACCGGTAGGGCTCCGGTGTTGCGGGTGATCTGGGCGCAGTCGGAAATGGTCACCCAGTTGGTGATGTGATGCACCAGCGGAGCGGTCTTGCCCATGGCATCCAACAGTTGACGGCATTGTTTGGCATCAAATTGATTCAAAATGGTTGTATCCTCCCTTTAAGTTTTCGGCGGCACCGGATTTCCGGATCAGCAACCGCCCGGCATCGGCGCCCAGAATCTTTCCCGTGATAAAGAAGGCCACGCCGGATTCCCGCAGTTTATCCAAACGATCCGGGGCCACAGTAAACACCAGTTCGTAGTCTTCGCCTCCGTTTAAGGCAAACCCCGAAGGATCGATGCCGAGCCTTGCACCGGCGTCTCGAACATCGGGATGCAGCGGGATGTCATCTTCCCGTACTACGGCGCCCACCTTGCTTTGGTCGCAGATGTGATTGATCTCAGAGGCCAAACCGTCACTGACGTCGATCATGGCATGAACCAGGGGGGCCAGGGTGGGTGAAACGTCAATCCGACAGGTGGGCGCCAGGTGCTTTTGCCTCAGATAATCGCTTACCGGCAGATTCCGACGCATCAGTGTCAGTCCGGCGCTGGACGCCCCCAGTGTTCCGGTAACTCCGATCAGATCCCCCTCCCGGGCATGGCTGCGCAGGCACAGATGACTGCGGCTCACGCGCCCAAGCAGCGTGATGCTGATCACCACCAGGTCTCCCTGGGTGGTGTCGCCTCCGGCTACCGCGACCTTGTGTTTTTCGCAAGATTGGGAAATTCCCCGGTACAGATCCTCGACCCATTGTATTTCGGTGGTCTTTGGAATGGCGATGGAAACAAACATCGCTGTGGGGGTGCCGCCCATGGCCGCGATGTCGCTGACGTTGCTCTCGGCGGCCTTGACCCCGATTTGTCCGGCGCCACTTACGCGCATGTCGAAATGATTGCCGGCGACCAACTTGTCCGACGTGGCAAGCTGCAGCGTTTGGTCATGGC
>JBJKSK010000301.1:0-10009 GCA_046704125.1 Desulfobacterales bacterium
ATGACACGAATCGCCCGAATGTTGGGTGGATACTGCATCCGGCTGACACCTGCCAGGTCCGCGGCGCCGTAGGCGCACCAGGTGCAAATAAAGGCGATAAACTTTGGCTCGAACGATTTTTTTTCCACCTCGCGCTCCTTCACGGTTGATGATCGGTTTCAGCTGGTTCAAGGGGCGATGGCGCTTTTAATTTGCGCGTAAAGCTGTAGGTTGCTAAATCCCATCAGCACGGGCGCCTCCGAAGGGCATGCCGCCGCACAAGCGCCGCAGCCTTTGCAAAGGGCCTCATTGACTTCGGCGACGTTTTTCTCTTCGTTGAATGCAATGGCCGCATAGGGACAGATCTGGATACAGCCCAGGCATCCTGTGCACCAGGCGGCATCGATTCTGGAAACAATACCGCCTACCTTGATTTTTTCCCGTGATAGTACTGTCATCGCCCGGGAAGCGGCGGCCTGGGCCTGGGCGATGCTCTCTTCGATGGGTTTGGGATAGTGGGCCATACCACAGAGGAAAACGCCCTCGGTGGCAAATTCCACCGGCCGTAGCTTCTGATGCGCCTCCATCAGCCACCCGTCGGCGTCCACCGGCACCTTGAACAACTGGTCGATGCGCTGGTCGCTACGGCTGACAATGGCCGATGCCAGACAAAGGATATCGGCTTGCACAGACAGTAACCGCCCGAGGATCGGATCGGTGAACGTGACGGTCACCGTTTTGCCGGTTTCGGCCACCTGTGGCTTGTCATCGAGGTCGTATCGGAAAAACAAGACCCCCTGTCTCCTGGCTTCCTGGTATAGGATCTCTCTCTGCCCGTAGGCTCGGATATCCCGGTAAAGAATGTAGATGTTGACTTCGGGATTCCGTTTTTTCAGCTCCAAGGCGCTTTTCAGGGAGTGGGTGCAGCATACCTTCGAGCAATAGGGATGTTCCTTGTTTCTGGAGCCGACGCACTGGATAAACACCACGCTGCCGGCTTTTGAAATCCGCAGATCGTTGTCTTTGAGCCATGCGTCCATTTCCAGATGCGTGACCACGGCTCCATGGCGGCCGTACAGATACTCCTGCGGCTGGTATTCTTTCGCGCCGGTGGCCAGAATCGTGACGCCATGGGCCACCGGTTCCCGGGTGTTTCCGTTTACCAGAACACTGTTAAAATTGCCGACAAAGCCGTCGGTAAGGCCTATGGTGGTTTCCAAATGCACGGCGAGGCGTTTTTCAGAGGTCACCTCGTTGATGAGCTGGTCCAAAAAGTCGGCAATCGATTCGTCCCGATACGTCGTGTTGAGACCCGAGGCATTGCCGCCCAGGTGTCCGGAGTTTTCCACCAGGTGCACCGGGTATCCCTGACGGGCCAAAGCCAGGGCGGCGGTCATGCCGGCCACGCCACCACCGACCACCAGGGCGGTTTGGGTCACCGGCAAATCCGTCTCCCGCAAGGGGTTGGAAAGCGCGATCTTGGAAACCGCCATCCGAACCAGATCCATGGCTTTTTTTGTGGCGGCATCCGGGTCATCCGAGTGCACCCAGGAGTCCTGGTTGCGAATATTAGCCATCTCGACCAGATATTTGTTGAGACCGGCCGCCACCAGTGTTTCCTGAAACAACGCTTCGTGGGTTCGGGGCGTGCAGGCGGCCACCACCACCCGGTTTAGCCCTTGTTCGGCGATGACCTCGGTTATCCTGTCCTCGGTGTCCTGGGAACAGGTGAATAGATTTTCCTCGACATACACGACACCGGGAAGGGACCGGGCGTATCGGGCCACCTCCGGCACTCGAACCACACTGCCGATATTGATGCCGCAGTTGCATACAAATACCCCGATCCGCGGCGATTCCCGGCCGATATCCCTTTCGGCGGGAACCGTCAGAGTTCGCGTGAGCGTGTTTCGCGCGGCAGCCAGGTTTTCGGTGGCCGCACAGGCGGCGGCGCTGGCTTCCATGACAGATTGGGGAATATCTTTGGGTCCGGTAAATACACCACAGGCATAGATTCCCGGTACCGTGGTGGCTACCGGGTGAAAACTGTCGGTTTGGGTGAAGCGGTATCTGTTGACATCGATGCCTAAAGTTTCCGCCAGTTGGAGGGCATCTGCATCCACCTCAATGCCGGTGGAAAGCACCACCATGTCAAAAACCTCTTCTGTAATTTTTCCGTTGTCTCCCGCATATCTAAGTTGCAGGTCCTGGCTGCCGGGCACCGCCTCCACGGTATGAATTTTGGAGCGGATAAAGCGCACATCGTTATCCTTGGCTTTTTCATAATACCGGTCGAAATCTTTTCCCTGGGTGCGCATATCTAAGAAAAAAATGGCACAATCCAGAGGCGTCGTGCTGTGCTCTTTTGTCATGACGGCCTGTTTGACGGCATACATGCAACACACCGAGGAGCAATAGCGGTTATCGCACCGGTTCATATCCCGGGATCCCACGCATTGAAGCCACGCGATCTTTTTGGGATGTTCTTCCGCCTGGTTTTTCCGGAGTTTGCTTGACGGGCGAACCAGGTGACCCGAAAAG
Source organism: Desulfobacterales bacterium (assembly GCA_046704125.1). GTDB lineage: Bacteria > Desulfobacterota > Desulfobacteria > Desulfobacterales > JBJKSK01 > JBJKSK01. The sequence goes on from JBJKSK010000301.1 coordinate 2,521, forward strand.
GGCCCGGTGGCCGAAAGAATTCGCTCGAATTCAAGGGAGGTCACCACGTCGGGAAACCGTGCGTAGCCGTAATGGTCAATCCGGCTCGGATCAAAAAGTTTGAACCCGGGGGCCAGGATAACCGATCCTACCTGGCATGTGATCGCTTTCTCCGTTTCACTGAAATCAATGGCACCCGAGGGACAGTATTTTTCGCAGGCACCGCACTTTCCCTTTTGCAGGTAGATGCAGTGTTGCGCATCGATGGCGTATTTCAGCGGTACGGCCTGTGAATAGGGGACATAAATTGCCTTGCGTGAATTGAGGCCGCTGTTGTATGGGTCCGACACCTTTTTCGGGCACTTTTGGGAGCACAAACCGCAGGCGATGCACTTTTGCATATCCACGTAACGCGGCTGCTGCAAAACTGAGACGGTGAAATTACCCTCTTTTCCCTCTATCGACGTTACCTGCGAAAGGGTAAGCAGTTCGATATTGATATGCCGGCCGACCTCGACCAGTTTGGGGGAGATAATTCACATGGAGCAGTCATTGGTGGGAAAGGTCTTGTCCAGTTGGGCCATGACCCCGCCGATGGCCGCAGATTTCTCCACCATGACCACGGAATATCCCGAATTGGCCAGATCCAGGGCCGCCTGCATGCCGGCAATGCCGCCGCCGACGACCATGACGGCCCCCCGCAGTTGGGGATCTCTTTGAGTATCGCGCATAAAATACTCCCTGTTTGATTGGTCTCATGGGTGTCATGTCCTGAAAACAGCGCGTGCTCTTTTTTGGCCATTTACCGACCCGTGCAAACCTTTTCAAGAATGGCGATCAACTCATCTTCCGTAAAGGGTTTGGCCAGGTAGTCATCAGCGCCTTTTTTCATGGCCTCAACGGCATTGGATATGCTGGAGTATCCGCTCATGACAATGGTGCACAACCCGGGGTTTTCTTCCTGGACGACCTTGAGGATCTCCATGCCGTCGATATCGGGCAGCTTCATGTCAAGCAGAAGAATATCGTAAGCACCCTGTCGAATGGCACTTAAGCCCTCCTTGCCGTGGGTGATGGAGGTCACCGCATGGCCCTTTTCCGACAATACCATCTCGCAGGCATCACAGATCACGCGTTCGTCGTCAATGATCAGCACCCTAAACGGTTTCACGGGTACACCTTTTCATTGGAAGGGTTCGCCGAGATGGGAAAATCCAGCATAAACCGCGAGCCTGCTCCCGGTTCGCTGAAGACCAGGATGTCGCCGCCATGATTTTTGGTAATGCCGTAGCTGACCGCCAACCCGAGTCCGGTGCCGTTGCTACGGGTAGTGTAAAATGGCTCGAATATTTTTTCCACGTTCCCGGCGGGGATGCCACATCCATTGTCGGCGATTTCAACCCGGATGCAATTTTTCGCCGGGTCCACAGCGCTGTGGACGGTGATCCGGCCGAATTCTTCGACGGCGTTTAACGCATTGAGCAAAATATTGATAAACACCTGCTCGATCTGGTTTTCGTCCAGCATCAATGAAGGCATCTCTTGGGCCAGATGCCTTTTAACGGTGACATGCCGCAGGTAAAATTGGTTTTCCAAAACACCCATGGCTCTTGTCAAAACACTGTTGATACAAGCCGGTGTCTTGTGAGGCTCTTTGTGGCGTGCAAATTCGAGAAGCCCCTGGATGATGGTTTTGCACCGCTGGGTTTCCCTGATAATGGTGTTTAACCCCTTTTCAAGATAACCGCCTGACGGGACTTTTTTGATCATGTTGGAACTGAAAAGCAGGATGCCGGTTAAGGGATTGTTGATTTCATGAGCCACGCCGGCGGCCATGCGCCCCAGCGCCGACATTTTTTCCATGTGGGAGGCCAATTGTGTGATATGCGCCTGCTGTTTTTCAGCCAGCCGGACCCGCTCTATGATGCAGGCGCACTGCTCGGCGACCGTGAGGATGAAGTCCAGTTCGTCTTCGGAAAATGCGCGGGGCCGGGTCAGGTAGATGCGGATAAGCCCCCGCATCTCATCCTTGATGGCCATGGGAACATCCAGGATCATGCGGATACCCTCGTCCCACACCTGCTGCGGGTATTCGATGCGGGAAGCATGCCAGATATCGGTGATGATCTGGACCTTGTGAAGCTCAGATGGATCGGGCAGCAGTTTTTCAGTGGTAACGGGCCCTTTTAAAAGATACTGCGCATTCAAGCCGTAGACGGCACCGACATCAAATTGTTGGGTTTCCAGGTTGAGAATTCTGAGCAAAGCCCCCTTGGCGGAAAGCACCTCGGAGGTTTTTACCGCCACCAGATACAGTACCTCGTCTAGACCCGTGCTGGAGTAGATAGACCGGATGATATCCCGGAACACGTAGAAATAGTTTTCAAATTCAGATGAATGCGTCATCGCAACTTTCCCCGTAGCGTCGAACACGCCAAGCCTTTATGCTGACTTTATCCCGCCTTATCATCTACCAGGCTTCCCGTTCCAGGCGCTTATAAATGAACATGAGCTGCTTTTGGGTCAGTTCGCCGACATTTTCATTGATCCATTTCAAATCACCCGAGGCGATCGCGGCCTTGGCTTCCCATGACAGCCGGTATTTTTCCAGAGCCACGGAGCCGTCTTCCATCAGTTCGGTCCAGAAATTACGGTCAACGGTGGTGCGGTCGAGCACCTGCAACACTTCTCGCTTTTGAATCAGTTTTTCCGCTTCCGTTTCCGGCTCTCCTGCGGCAGCGGCATCCGGTTTCACGATACGACTTTTCAGGGCATCTGCGACGGCGGTTTTGAGCTGTTCATCGCTAAAGGGTTTGGGCAGAAAGTCGTGCGCCCCCAGCTTGATGGTCTCGACCGCCATGGAAGCCGTTGCATAACCGCTGATGGCGATCACCTCCGTGGCCGGTGCCAAGCCCTTGATTCTCCGGATCACCTCCCTGCCATCGATATCCGGCAGACGGATATCGGCCACCAGCAGATCAAACCGTTCCTTTTCAAATGCTTCCAGGGCCATCTGGCCGGTTTCCGCCAGATCGACGGTGTAGCCCTCCTCCTCGAGAATCAGCTCCAAGCCTTCCGCCACCCCGAGGTCGTCTTCCATGATCAAGACGTGGGCCGGGATCTGGGGCGGGCACGATTGTATATTCGTCATGGGTGCCATGATAACCTCCTTTACTGGAAACGATCTTTGCCTTGTTAACGATATCGCCGTTAAAAACGATACTGAGCAATGTCTGTGCCAGAAAGAAAAAAATGATAACAAATCAGAATTTATATTTATTATATCTGGTTAGACGAGTCGAAGATTAAAGCGGTCTGGAATCAACCCTCGGACTTTCGTATACGGAGATATATGGGGAGGCTGGATTTTTAAATTTACTTGTGTGAATTCAGTTGGTTGTATCTGTATAAAAAATTATTCGGTTGTATGGCGATCACATACGCCCGGGGTCGGAAGTAAGGTGGTGTTTTTTCATCAGGGCTGAAAAGTTGGATCGCTGCATTCCAACGGTTTTGGCCGCGCGGGTAATGTTGCCGCCGGCACCGGCAAGGGCCTTTTCCAGAAACGCTTTTTCGATGGCCGCGTAGCGCGTTTCCAAAAGCTCTTTTTTTACGGCCTTCAATGCGGCCAGCGTGGTTGGTGTTTGGGATTTTTCGGAAGCTGCCGGTTCGGCGAAGCTGGTCAGCCCCCCGGAACCAACCATGCCGCCATCGGTCATGATCACGAGCCGTTCGATGATATTTTTCAACTGCCGCACATTTCCCGGCCACTGGTAATGGATCAGCATCCGGAGTGCATCATCGGTGAATCCGTCGATTTTCCGCCCGGCTTTTTTGCTGAAGTGTCTCAAAAAGTGATATGCCAGCCGCGGAATGTCTTCCCGCCGCTCCCGCAGCGAGGGCAGATTCACGGGAAACACATTGAGCCGGTAAAACAGGTCTTCCCGAAATTCACCGGCCGCCACCATGGTTTTCAAGCGCCGGTTGGTGGCGGCAATAATGCGGACATCGGTTTTTCGAAACTGTTCGGCACCTACCGGTTTAAAGGTTTGGGTCTCCATCACGCGCAGCAGCTTGCCCTGAATTTCGATGCCGAGATTAGCCACTTCATCAAAGAACAGAGTACCGCCATTTGCCGCTTCAAAGATCCCGGCTTTGTCCTGAATGGCGCCGGTAAAGGCCCCCCGCACATGTCCGAACAGTTCGCTGGCCATGAGGCTGTCGGAAAAGGTGCTGCAGTCAGCGGCAATAAATGGTTTTTGGTTTCTGCGGCTGTTGGCATGAATCGCCCCGGCAAACAACTCTTTTCCGGTACCGCTTTCCCCCAATAAAAGCACCGTGCTGTCCGTGGGTGCAACCCTTTTGATCGTTTCGAAAATTTTTACCATGCAGGGGCTCTCGCCGATGATGTTGCTAAAATCGTAGCGCTGATAAAGCTGCCTTCGCAAAGCGATATTGTCTTCACGAAGCCGTTTTTCTTTAAGCGCTTTTTCAACCGTAAGAAGCAGTTCATCCTCTGAAAAAGGTTTGGACAGGTAATCGACGGCGCCAAGCTTCATGGCCTCGACCGCGTTTTCGACGGATGCAAACCCGGTCATGACAATCACCGGTATACCCGGAGCCCTGGCCTGCACCATTTCCAGGATTTTGATGCCGTGCAGATCAGGCAGTTTCATGTCCAGGAGCAGCAAATCCGGAGGGGCCTCTTCAAGGGCTTTTATTCCCAGGAGTCCCGTGGGGCAGATGGTAACCCGATGACCCAAATCTCCGAGACTCAGACGGCAGCCTTCGCAAATGCCGGATTCATCATCAATGACCAATATGTGAGCGGATTCTGTTTCCATTTTTGCCCCCAACGCTGCTTTCTGGATTATCAGAAGGCATATGATATTTATTCCGAATAAAGCCTGAAATTCGGGGCTGTCGGTGGTTTCAGTTTTGAAAACCTGATGAAGATTATGGAAACATATTCAGATAATTGGAAAACAGCTCCGGGCTGACCCGGGAAAACCCGTCGAAGTCGGCCATTACTTCTAGACCGGGAACCAGGGCCTTGACCACCGGAATACCCAAGTTTTTTCGGGTGAGATCGATGTAGACCGGCTCCAGACCGTTTGCGGCCAGAAGCGACTCGATTCGGAAAAGATCCCCGGTCGGGCTGCCCGTAGAGTAATCGGGCAGGTCTTGAAGACAGACATGGAGCACCGAATCGGAAAAAGGCACCGAAGCGCTTCCTCCAGGATACGGGTACGGCGTTTCCGTCAGGGCCGACAGGGCCGCGATCCGGGCATCCAGATGGGCGGCAAATCCTTTGGCGACGCCGCCGTCTTGGCCCACCACAAAGGCTTTGCATACCGGAATCCCGAACCGGTGGCTCAGATCCTGGAACCGGACGTGAATGCCCTTTCGCCGGTAATCTTCAAGCAGATTGGCCACGGCCGCGTCCCGGGAAACCAGGTGAAAGCACTGATCGGGCCGGTAGGGGCTGACGCCTTCGGCGTGGCGCTCGACGATTTCCAGAAGCGCGCTGACCTTGGCCTCTGGCAGGGTGTTTCCCGAAGCCAGGCCGGTCGAGCCGAGTCCGGAAAAAAGGCTCGGCTCGTCGAGATTGCAGAACAACAGCACGCACTGGACCGGGACCAGCAACGGGTACTCGACGCCTGCTTTTACGGTATTTCCTTGCAACCAGTGCAGCGGCTGATCGATGTAGGGCACCTCCAGGCCGATCCGATTGGGATCCAGGGCCAGTTGCCCGGACCGGAGCAGGTCCGAATATCGGGCTCTTATGAGGGGGTATGCGCTGCAATACCCGGTCAAGCCGGCCGGCTCGACACTTGAAAAAGCCGAATATCGCTCCACCATCTCCATGGCATAGGAGGCCCGGGCCCGCTCCAGGGAAAGGCCCCGGCCATATGCGGTCTGGATGCCGGACACGGAAAAGTGGTTTCGACCGTTTTTGACCGTGATCGATAGAGACCACGGCCGCAGCAAGGCGATGGGGGAAAGAGAGGCCGTATGGCGCATTTCCTCTCCGGCAATGATTCCGTCGGCAGAGAGTCGATCCAGTGCCAGACGGCTGGTCTCCTCGAAGGAGGGCATTTTTGGGGTCTGCTTTGCCTTCGATGGGACGGGGATATCCTGGATCTGTACCCTGGGTTGTGCCGTCAAAGGAACCTGAACCGGTGCAGGGCCGATTTTTGAGAGCGGAGGCAGATCCCGGTGATACCGGATGTTGTCGCCCAATATCTGGATCCAGCGGGCATGAAGCGGGGCGTCTGTCAGCAGCGAGGACCGGATGTAGATCAACGGGCTGTTTTCTGCCATTTTCCGGAGCTTATCGCCTGAAAAGACCGGGGCTGAGTCTGTTAGATGGGCATTTAGAAGGCAGGCTTCGTAAACTAGGGTGGAAAGGAGAGGGTTGGAAACAGAATCTGGGAGCCGTTTTTTGAAATCCGTTTGGCTCCATGCGCCGATGAGACGAAGCAGATGCTTGTGCATAAATTCGTCGTTGGGGCACTGGCCCAGATGCTCGAGGCAGGCCTCAAAATCCATGGTCCGGGGAGGATAGCAGGCAAAATATCCCGTGGCTTCAAAGGATTGAGTCAAACAAAGTTCATATGAAATCCTATCAGTGTCCAATATTCAATGTCCAAGGGTTCAAGAAAACCGCACACGATAAAGGAAAGGGCGTCTTGGTCTTCCTGCGGAGTTTTTGCATCCCCGTAAACGGATGGGTTCTGGAAACCTATTCTGCCGGGCGGGGTGCTTCAGACCCTGCGGCCTCGTCTGTATTGACAGGCTTTTTCTTTCCAAAGATCCGGGCACCGAGAATGCTTAACTCATAAAGCATCAGCAATGGGATTGCCATCAGGGTCTGGGTGAGCACTTCCGGCGGCGTGAGGAGGGCGCCTGCGATAAACGCGACGAGGACGGCATATTTACGGTATTTTTTGAGAAAGTCGGCCGATACGATTCCCAATCGGGCCAAAAAAACCACGACCAGGGGAAGCTCGAAAACCACCCCGAAGGCCATCAGCAGCTTGGTGGAAAAGCCCAGGTATTGCCCCATTGAAGGCAGCGGCCTTATGGAATCTGAGGCAAAGCCCATCAGGAACTTAAACCCGAAGGGGCAGACGACAAAATAACCGAACGAGACGCCGCCGACAAAAAAAAACGTAGAGAGCACCACGATGGGAAGCATGATGCGGCGTTCCTTCTGGTACAGACCCGGTGCAATAAACATCCAAAATTCATACAGAAGCACTGGAGCTGCTACCATTATCCCGGCAATGAAGGAAACGGAAAGATAGGTTAAAAACGCCTCGGGCAGGCCGGTGAAGATCAGTTTATCCCCAGGCGGCAGCGCCTTGATCAAGGGAAGGGCGAGGATATGGAAGATTTTTGCCTTAAACGTGTAGCAAGCAACAATGCCAATGCCCACGGCGATGAAACAGACAATGATTCGGGATCGAAGTTCCTCCAGATGGCTGGTGAACGGAACCTTTTCATT
>JBJKSK010000302.1:0-6380 GCA_046704125.1 Desulfobacterales bacterium
ATTTCAAGGCAACGGCCTCAACTACCCGGCAGGTTTTGGCAATTCCGATTCGATTCATGATTTCAAATGGGCCTTTCGCCCATCTCAAACCGATTTTTGCACCCAGATCCGTATCTTCAACAGAAGCCACGCCTTCATCTACCAAAGCAGCCGCAACCCCTAAACAAACACCCAGGAATCTGTCCTGGACCTTCTCCACATTCGATTCATCGACCTGACCGGAAAGATCCCAGTTTTGCTTTTTTTCCATTTGCCTTCGAAGCGTCACGGAGGTGGCATAAAACGGTCCGAGTTCCCGGCCGAGGGTGTCAGCAGCATGTACCGCAATGGGAATGCCGGTGACATTCATCAACTCAAATGCCCCCATGCCGATTTTGAATATGCGCTTGGCCGCCGCCTCGATCGTCGGAATATTAGCGAAATCTTCTTCGAGCATGCGTGCCGCTTCGTTTAAAAATGGCACAAAAAACCGGTTGACGGCAAAACCCGGTGCATCTTTCACGGTAATGGCTGTTTTGCCGTGAAGTTTGGCAAACATTCTGGCTGTTTCCAGAGTTTCCGGGCTTGTTGCCTGGTGGGGGATCACTTCAAGCAGACGGTTTTTGGCTGGGTGATAAAAATAGTGAAGCCCGACAAACCGGTCTGGTCGATTGATCTTCTCGGCGAATTCCCGAACATAGAAGCTGGAGGTATTGGTGGCAAAAATCGTGTGTTCGTCGCAAATGGCATCGAGCTTTTGAAAAACAGCGGTTTTGACTCCCTTATCTTCAAAAACGGCCTCAATGACCAAATCAGCGTCTGTAACCTGATTGAAATCAACGGTTGCCGTGATCCTGGCAAGCGTGGCGGCCATTTGTGCGGGCGAGAAAATTTTCCGTTCCACCCCTGCCTGAAGCAGGGACTCGATGTTGGAAAGGCCCTTTTGGACGAACGCCTCCTGGGTGTCGATCATAACTACGGGAAGCCCCTCCTGGGCAATTTTCTGGACAATTCCGCTGCCCATGTTTCCGGCGCCAATTACACCAATTTTCGTTAATCGTCTCATATTTTCCATAAAGAGGGAGTTCCTGCAGCAAAAGTTCTGGGCATTTTGAACGTGCCGTTATCCACAGTCAGGCGTATCAACCGGGCTGCCTCATCCATTCCCATTTCGTTCATCAAGGTGAAAGGGCCTTTGGTCCAAGCCAGTGCCGTTGTAATTCCCCGCTCAAGGTCTTTGAGGGAAACAACGTTTTTCTCTATTAGATGGGTGGAAATGGCAAAAATCGAGCCCAGCAGACGCTCCTTGGCGGCCTTGAGCATTGCCTCATCAGGCGACACCACAACTTCAATATCCCATGGCTTTCCGCTTTCAAATTGAGCTTTGAGCGGCGCCGGCACTGCCGGAAAGCCCACATCCGTATGGGCCAGATATTCGTACATGGATTCAGCGGCATGATAGGCTGTGCCGAGCCCGGACCCGTTGAGAACCCACATGATGCCGTAGCGGACACCCAAGGCCAGCTTTGAGACTTGATCCAGGGTGGCGGCATTGCAGGCATCCCCATACATCGAAATAAGAACCATATAGCTGGAAATAAATACCGGATTGATCGCAAATCCAGGAAAATCATTGACAGGGATGGCCACTTTTCCGTTTTGAACCGCAAACGCCATCAGCGCCTCAAAGGTTTCATCGCTGGTCTTTTTATGGCGGATTACCTCGACCAGCTTATTTATATTGGCCGGGAAAAAATAATGTAACCCAGCGGTTCGCTCAGGGTTTGAAACCGAGGCCATTAACCTTTCTATAAGAAATGTGGAAGTATTACTGACTAAAATAGCGTCGGGGCGGCATGATAAATCCAACTCCTTGAAGATCTGGATCTTTAAATCCATCTTTTCCACAGCCGCCTCGATAACCAGGTCACACGGGGCCAGATCATGATAATGGGCAGTTCCTTTGATCCGGCCTTCAACTTGATCCATTTCTTCCTGGGTCATTTTGCCTTTTGCGACCCGTTTGCGAAGGGGTTCGCTAACCCACCGGGAATACATGGCCTGGACAAGGCTTTCATTCAGCTCTTTGTAAATCACCTGATAACCTGCCGCTGCGGCATTGAGTCCAATGGCGGCACCCATTACATTAAAGCCGATGATTCCTATTTTTTCGATTTTCTGAGCCATCTTGTCATCCTTTATGCTGAAGTAAAATCTTATTTAAGCCAGAAGTCATGTTTCGGTGTGGTCGCCGCCTTCAGGTATTATAAAAAGAAATAGGCAGGAAATGGTACTGGGGCTACAGAGATTTTACCAAGTTGATGAAGTCGCTTCTTTCAAATCCCAGCGTCTTGAAAAAAGAGACGACATCAGTGGCATCCCATCGCAGAGAGGTGTATATATTGGTGATGCCTTGGGCTTTGTAAAACTCAAAAATTTTACTTGCCAACCTTGCTCCGATTCGCTGTCCCATGTACTTTGGATCCACTCCCATGGTGGCGATCCATGCACTCTTTTCCATACCGAAGCTAAAGGTCATAACGTGGCTGATCATAAAACCCGCCACCTTGCCTTCAAGTTCGGCCACAAAACAAGTCGGCCCCGAGCCCCGCTGTTCGAAATGATCTTCCACCACCTCCCTGAAATCTGCCTGCAGGGCTTTTTTAGTGATAAGGGCGTAAATTCTCCCGATATCTTCGATATCCCCAGGTTTCATCTTTCTGATAGATACATATGTTTCATCTGGATTCATCTTTTTTACCGAGCACCCTCAATCTATTCTTATGATCTTCACACGGTGACCGACCCAGTCCGGAGGCAAGTAGACTCTCCCACTGTTTCCACTGAGCTTGACTACCTTATCGATCATTTCCTCGCCAAATATCTCAAATTTGACGTTTCCGGGCTTTCTATCGGCCTGGATGGATTGAAATGCGATGCGTTCGGAGTCGTCCGTATCGTTAATCTTGTTTTCCATCTTTTCTACTGAATATTTGTTTTACTTTAAAATCAGATTCGATGCATCATGCACGAAATCTTTCGTTTTTCCGGCGAATCCGACTATCTCAGACTTTCCGAAAAGTTCTTTACTTTTTAACACGACAAGACCGGATGGTCAATACTAAAAAGCAAGACGACTTCTTCACTAGCTTCTGTTCTCGCAGTCGGTCGGAAGCACTGACAGCATAGCACCCCTAAAAAGACCTATGACCGATACCTGCTGCAGTCGGGCCTCTTGCCTCCCGGCCGATCCATTTGTCCCAAGCGCGTTTACAGAGGGCAGCCTCGGCTACAACTTTTCGCGTTTTCCGGTATCCCTGTCGCCGTTTATCTGGAAGCTCCTGGATTTCTTCGTTATCCCTTGATTTTTTTGACTTCGTCATTAAATCCGGCCAGCACCTTCTGATAATCACCCACCACGCCGATATGGGACATCTTAAAAATGGGCGCCTCCTGATCGGTATTGATGGCCACGATGGTATTGGCGTTTGAACACCCCGCCATATGCTGAAGGGCGCCGGAAATCCCGACCGCCATGTAGAGTTTGGGGCTGACTTTCTTGCCGGTCTGGCCGATCTGCAACGGACCCGGCACCCAGCCCTGGTCGATGGCGGGACGGCTGCCGGCGATGGCGCCATCCAGAAGATCAGCGGTTTTCGCCAGTAGATCCATACCCTCTTTTTTCCCGAGGCCACGGCCTCCGCAAACCACGGTTTTGGCGGTTCCCAGCTTAAGGACCTGGGCCTGGCTGGAATCCATCTCTTTTTTGACAAACCGGGTACGGATGCCGGCGGGGTCGAAAGAAACTCGGAAAGCCGCCACCTCACCGGTCTTGGATGGATCATAGCCTGCCGGATCCACAGCGCCTTCCCGGATGGTGGTGATCTGGGGACCGCTTTCTATGGCCTGAAAACAGGCATGGGCCTTGCCGCCAAACACGGGTCTTTCCTGTTGCAGGGCCCCGCTGGCCTGATCAATCCTATAGGCGACACAATCCAGCGTCACCCCGGCCTTGAGACGAAAAGCCAGCCTGGGAGCCAAATCCAGGCCGACCGAATTGTGGCAAAACAGGACAACCCCGGGCTTCATTTCATCGATAAACGCCGTCATCACCTGGAGGTAGCTGTCGGTCGTGTAGTTTTCAAGTATAGGATCCGCGGCCATGAAGACTTTGTCGGCACCGTAGGCGTAGCCCTTTTCAGCGGCACCCTGCATCTGGCCGCCGATAAACAGAAGATGCAGCTGCCAGGCGCTTTCTTCGGCCAGGGTTTTCCCAGCCCCCATGGCCTGGGTTGTGGTGGGGGTCAGGCCATGGTCGTCGAGCTCACCCACTACCAGAATATTTTTATAGTCTTTCATCGGTTCACCCTTTGTATTTTCATCCACCGGTAATTTCCCCGCTCCGCTCCACCTCACGCTAAATCAGGCCCTGATCAGACAAGGTTTTCGCCAAACGCCGGCCCTTGTTTTCATCGCTATCACCTTCAATGATCCGGCAATCGACAACGGGCATCTCCGGCACGAAAAACTCCGCCAGATTCATGCGCCCGGCCGCCTCAAAGCCGATATCGACCGCCGACCATTTCACGATTTGCTTCTTTTTGGCTTTCATCATGTCCTTTAGCGAAGTGAATCGAAGCTCGCCCACGTCATTGGTAAAGTTCAACAGGGCCGGCATATCCACTTCCACCACTTCCACGCCGTCTGACACGCATCGGATGACGGTGGCTTGGCCGTCGCCGGGAGTCGCCTGCCGGGCCAGGGAAACACTGGGCAGATTGAGGGCTTCGGCCACCCCGGCCCAGACCAGCCCGGCTTCCCAGTCGGCCGATTGGCGGCCCATGAAAATGAGATCGAAGTCCCCTATCTTTTCAATGGCACGGGCCAGTGCGCCGGCGGTGCTGAAGGGATCCAGGTTGTCGAATTCGGGGGCCTCGAGACCGACAACATCATCGGCCCCCAGGGCGTAGAGCTTTTGCATCAAGGATTTAGGCAGATCCGATCCCAGGCTGAGCACCGTGATTTTGCAGTCTTGATGGTCTTTTATGCGCAGCGCCGCCTCCAGGGCGCTTTCGTCAAAGTAGCTGATCACTGAAGCCGTCCCTTCCGGAACAACGGGCCTTTTCGAATCCGCGTCCACCTTGAATACCGAAAAAGGCATCTCCGGATCCATTACGATCTTTACGCAAACGATAATGTGAGTCATGGCTTCCTCCAAAAGGATCCTATGGTGCCCCATTTCTTGCTTTCCGAGTCAATCTGCGCTCCTTAACGGCTTTGCGGAAAACCGGTCTTTTCCTGCCGCCGGTGCGGAAGGGCAATCAACCGGGTTTGTAGGCCAGTTCAAACCGTTTGATTTTCCCCGTCGCGGTCTTGGGCAACTCATCCACAAACTCGATCCATCGCGGATACTTATAGTGCGCCAGAGCCGATTTTACGTGATCTTTCAGTTCTTTTTCCAGCTTCGCGGATCCGTCTATTCCCTCATTTAAAACCACATACGCCTTGGGTTTCATCAGGTTGCCGTCATCCGGCCAGCCGACCACGGCGCATTCTCGCACCGCCGCATGCCCGATCAGGCAGGCTTCCACTTCAATGGGAGAAACCCAGATGCCGCCGACTTTCAGCATGTCGTTGGATCGCCCGACATAGAAAAAGTAGCCATCCTTGTCCCTGAAAAACTTATCATCCGTGTTGATCCATTCTCCCAGCATGGTTTTTTTGGTCTTCTCGTGTTTGTTCCAATAGCATGAGGCGATGCTGTCTCCTTTAATCAGCAGGGTGCCGATTTCACCGTCTCGAACATCATTGAAGTTTTCGTCCACGATGCGGGCCTCATACCCCGGCACCAATTTCCCCGTGCACCCGCCGCGCACATCATCGCGGCAGTTTGAGATAAAGATGTGGCAGATCTCGGTGGATCCGATGCCGTCCAGGATTTGGATACCAAAGCGCTTTTGCCAGCGGTTCATGATGTCCGCGGGCAAGGCTTCACCGGCGGACACGCAGGTGTGCACCCGCCCCAAATCGCCTTCTTTATGGGCCAGCATGGCTCCGAAAAGGGTCGGAACGCCATAGAAGATGGTGGGCTGGTGACGGGCAATGGTATCGTAGACCAGTTTCGGTGAAGGCCATTGCGGCATATAGACCGCTGTCGCACCGACACTGAAAGGAAAGTAGAGCCCGTTGCCCAGACCGTAGGCGAAAAAAAGCTTGGCCGCGGAAAAACAGACATCATCATCTTTGATTTTCAATACCTGCCTGCCATAGGTTTCCGCCGCAAAAACCATGTCGTGCTGCAAATGAACCGTTCCCTTGGGCTGGCCGGTGGAGCCGGAACTGTACAGCCAGAAGCAGGCATCATCGGGACCGGTATCGGCCGCCTCCAATTCCCCGGATTG
>JBJKSK010000303.1:0-4388 GCA_046704125.1 Desulfobacterales bacterium
ATGTCCGGTTTGGTGATCAGAGCATTTCGGCCCGGGAGTTTGTGGCCAAATGTGCACCCAATCCGGTGGAAATCCAACGGAAGATGGTGGGAAAGACCTGCGCCGGCACCTGGGTAAAAGGCATCAAGGATGGGATGCGCCGAGAAGTCTATTTGTACCAGGTCGCAGACAATCAGGACTGTATCGCGCGCTTGAACTGCCATGCCGTGGTGGCCCAGACGGCCTTTAGCCCCGTTCTCATGCTTGAGCTGGTGGCTCGGGGCATCTGGAAGAAAGTCGGTGTACACGGTGCCGAGGCCTTTGATCCGGATCCGTTCGTCAACTTGATGAGTGCCTACGAATTCCCCGGCGGCATCACCGAAATGGATTCTGAGTACAAGACGGCCTTTGACGCCAAGCGGCTCACCGCGCCGCTGTATACGGTCGCCGCCTGATAGAGCGACGCCATCAATAAAAAGCGCGACGGTAATCTCGGGGCCAAACGCCCGCTGTCCGTCGCGCTTTTTTTGGGGCAGTCTGCACCGCCGATCAGGCCTCGTTTAACAATCCGTGCTTTTTGAGTTTCCGGTAGAGCGTCGCGCGGCTCACCCGCAGGCTTGCCGCCAGGTCTTCGATCGTTCCAGGCGCTGAGCCAAGTTGTTGTTTTTTTTCTTTCAGAAGTTTTTTTTCGTAGTCTTCAAGAAGGCTGGCCAGGGGTTGATCCCCGGCGGCTTTGGACTCGCAGGCCTTTTTGATTCTAGACGGCACACTGGCTAAAGTGATGACCTCGCTGCGCTCCAGGCTCACCATGTATTCCACCGCGTTTTCAAGTTCCCGCACGTTGCCCGGCCAGTCGTAGGCCAGAAAAAGATCCTCGACTTCGGAAGAAATTCCCTTGATCTGTTTTTTTTCATCCCGGCAGCGTTTTTCCAAAAAACTTTCCAGAAGCAACAAAATGTCCTGCTGGCGGTCTCTGAAGGGAGGGGTTGTCAGCGGGATCACATTGAGCCGGTAGTACAGATCCTCACGAAATTCCCTCTCGGCGATCATCTGTTCCAGATCCTGGTTGGTGGAGGCGATTACCCGCACATCCACCTTGATGGGCTTGACTCCGCCGAGTCGTTCCACGGTGCGCGCCTGGAGCACATGAAGCAGTTTGGGTTGAAGCCGCAGGGGAAGATCCCCGATCTCGTCGAGATAGATCGTGCCGCTGTTGGCCAGTTCGAATTTCCCGGGTTTGCCCCCTTTCCGGGCACCGCTAAAGGCTCCATCCATGTAGCCAAACAACTCGCTTTCCAGCAGTTCGTCGGGAATGGCGGCACAGTTTACCGAAATAAAAGGGCCGCTGCGCCGGGAGCCGGAATAATGAATGGCTCCGGCGATCAACCCCTTGCCGGTGCCGGTTTCCCCCGTGATGAGCACCGTGGCATTGGTTTGGGCCACCTGTCGGACCCGCTCTTTCAGGTCATGCATCATGGGGCTTTGGCCTAAGATGCTTTCGATGCCTATGATCCGATCCGAGGCCATGATATCATAAGCTTGCTTGCGCACGTCGGAAATATTTTGCAGCGAAACCACCACCCCGACAATGGCGTTGTTGGCCACAATCGGTTCGGCCGATGCCAGAAAGTGCAACTCAAGCGCCCCGGTCTGATAGGTTTCCTCCCGCCGCTGGTATCCCCGGCCGGTGCGTACCACCTCCATCAGGGGCGAGCCGGGCATGACTTGCTCGATAGGCTGGCCGATGAGTTGCTCCGGCTGTTTTTTCATCAGCCGGGCGCCCACACCGTTGCAATGTTGAATGATTCCCTGCTGGTCGATAGCCAAAATGCCCTGCTCGATGGACTCGAGGATGGTCCGCATCTGGTTGGAAGCGATCACAAGCCGCTGGAGGGTTTCGGCTTCAGCCACCTTGCTGGCTAGTAGCTCGGCCATACGGCCGAGAAATTCAAGCATCTCCTGGCTTCTTTCCAGCAGAAAACGCCGCTGGGCCTCATCAAAGGCAACCAGACCGATGGCTCCCAGGGCCACACCGCGCAAATTAATGGGGCAGCAGATCTCGGCCAGTTCCAAAACCGATCCGTTTAGAATCGAGGGATCGTAGTTTGGGTCGTTGGCGGCATCCGAGACGACCGTGGGTTTGCCGGTCTTTAGCGTCCGGCTGTAAATAAAGCCGGAGTTGATGTCCCCATTTTCTTCCCTTTGCCCCACCAGGTCACTGTAAAGGCCCGTACCGGCAATGATGGTGAGTTCGTTGTCGACGATTTCGGCCTCGACCCGAAGAGCGGAAGAAATCGCTTCGGCAAAACGGCGAACATCTTCCTGAATGTCCTTTAACCGAGGTGAGGGGTTGCTGACCATGTCTATCTCCCATTCATGGTCGAATCAGATTCGGGGCAAGCCCATGTTTTTTTAGCTTTCGAACCACGGTGGGCTGGCTGATTCCCAGCAAAGAGGCCACCTGCCGAGTCGATCGGCCGCGACTCAGGGCCTGTTCCAGAATTTCCTTTTCCACGGCATGAAGACTCTGGGAAAGGCCGTCTGAAAGGTTTCTTGAAGCCACTATTTTCCCGACCGCATTCCCGGTTCCCTGAATCTGACGTATGAGAAAGGGGTCCAGTATGTCATGTTCGCTCATCACTACGGCTTTCTTGAGGATGTTTTTCAGTTCCCGGACGTTTCCCGGAAAGGGGTAGGCATGCAGGATATCCATGCCTTCGTGCAGGATTCTGCGCTTCAATCCATAGGTTTCGTTGTCCTTTTTAAGAAAATAGGTGGTCAGCTCGAAGATGTCTTCAGGGCGCTGTCTCAACGGAGGAATCCGGATCGTAAAGGTGTTGAGACGGTAAAAGAGATCTTGCCGGAAGCCCCGTTTCTTGACGTTCATTTCCAGATCCACGTTGGTCGCGGCAATAACCGTGCAATCCACATGTTTGGATCGCACTGCCCCCAGCCGCATCACTTCCTGGTCATCTAAATACTTGAGCAGTTTGGCCTGCAGGGGCAAGGGCAGGTCCCCGATCTCATCAAGAAAAAGGGTTCCCCCGTCGGCCAGTTCGAACAGCCCGGCCTTGCCGTGCTCACCGGCACCGGTAAAGGCGCCTTTTTCGTAACCAAACAGTTCGGCTTCCAGGAGGTTTTCCGGCAGGGCCGCGCAGTTGATCTGCACGAAGGGCATTTTCGAACGGCGGCTGTTCTTGTGGATGAACTTGGCCAGCAGGCCCTTGCCGGTTCCCGACTCCCCCAATACCAGGATGTTGGAGGCTTCCAGTCGAGCCAGTTTCAATGCGATGCGCAGTACCTGGCGCATTTCCCGGTTTTCCGCGATGATCTCCTGTTTTTTGAGCTCGAGCATGCTCAGTTCGACGAGCTCATCCTTGATTTTTTCGGTTTCCATGCTGGTCTGGTCGAGTTTTTCTTTCAAGGCGTTGAGTTGGGTGATATCTCGCTCGTTGACCACGATGAGAAAGATGTCGCCCTTATCGTCAAAAACGGGGGTCCCGGTGACCAACAGGGTTTTGTCGGTCTGTTTGGCTTTTTGCAGAATGCTGACCTGGCGGCGGGTGTGGATCACTTCCAGGGTGACCGATTCCTCGAACAGCCCGTCTTGCACCAGGCATGCGACCGTTTTGCCGACGACGTCGCTGCTTTGAATGCCGTTTAGCTTTTCCGATGCCCGATTGATATCCAAGACCGAACCCTGTCCGTCACAGAGCCAGATACCGTCGGATGAAGACTGGAATATGGCCTTTAACTGGATATGCAGCTTTTGATGGGAGGCGAGTTTGGCGGCGGTATTCTCGAATTCCCGCATTTCCAGAAACGTGCATACCGCCCCGGTCACCCGATTGGTGCTCCGGATGGTGGCCACATTGATCACCAGATTGACGCTTTTGCCGATGATGTGATGGCCGACTTGTTTTTGGCCGGTCTGGAGGCACTCGACGACGATGGGGCCGGTTAGCGGCAGCATGTCGGGAATGTAACGCCCGATGATCTGATGTGGCTCGAAACCCAGAATCGAAGTGGCCTGTGGATTGATATAAGTGACCAGTCCCTTGGCATCGGTGGCGATCACCCCGTTGTTGCTCGAATCGAGTATGTTTTTGTAGCTTGGTTTCATGGATGATGAAATTTGTCGCTTCGCAAGGAGATAGCCGGCAACTGACATTTACCCGCTATCACATTCGGAAATCCTTCTCAAGGCCTTGTCCAATCCGCAACGATGCCTGGCTTGGCGTCGCGGCATTTTTGATGACCTTTTAGGATGGTTTTGGCATTGACAACGGGGAATTTGGAACTAAATTAACGCCCACATGGCATTTATCGCGACAGGCGGCGTTGCTCGAAACACCGGAACAGGCGCGGCGATCCACTAAAACCAGTAAGCAACCTTGGCCTGCACAGGG
>JBJKSK010000304.1:0-2923 GCA_046704125.1 Desulfobacterales bacterium
CCATCGTGCATGGCCTGTTCCCGGAAATTTTGTTCGCTGACCCGAAGCGCCTCTTCGGCCTCCTTGCGCCCGCTGATGTCGATCATGGCCACAATGACTCTGGAAAAGGTGTCTTCATGGTCTGAAAGGATCAGCGTTTTTGCCAGAACGGTTTTTCGGTGGCCGTTTAGCGTCGTGAAGACCCGCTCTTTTTCATTGGTCAAGCCGTCTTCGGCCAATATGACCAGGATTTCCTGGGCGAGCGCCCCGGGGTTTTCGAAATTGGCCACCCCTAGCCCGTTTCTCATGGCCACCACGTCGGTTACTTCCATCAAATTCAAAAACGCGGAATTGCAGCCCAAGGTCTTGATCATGGACATGCAGCGATTCACTTCACCGGGATTTGTTTCGAGGTATTTTTTGAAATCGGTGACTCCTGAGGCGCGCAGCTTTTCGATGTAGGTTTTGAGCTCGGAGGCGTCTCTTTCCATCATGGGAATGGGTGCCGAATTAAACAGCTGGCGAAACCGTTTCTCGCTTTCGCGAATCGCCTGCTGAGCATGGTTTAGCTCCGTGATGTCTTCACCGAAGGCCATGGCGCCCACCACGGTGCCCTGGGCATCGCATACGGGGCTCAGGTTAAAGCGAAGACGCTCCCATCCCGAGTGAAAACCTGCGTGCGGCTGCTCGAAAACGATGGATTCCTGGTTTTCCAGACACCGGCGGACCATGTCCCCGATGCTGGATTCAAGAACTTCTGTGGGTTTCAAGCAGCCGGCGGGCTCACAGGGTGCCAGGGAGAGCATCTGTCTCATTTTACGATTTATCGCCGTAACCAGCCCCTGGCCGTCGACGGTACAAACTCCCATGGGAGCCGCTTCCCGCCACAGCACGCTTTTTGCCACACCTGCCTGCAAGGCCTTTTCGGCGCGCCGGCATCGCTCTTCCAGCGCCTCGAGCCGATATACCCGGTGTCTCAGCGCATCGATTTGGGCCAGAAGCTGCGCCCGCGATGTAGCCTCATCATATGTTTTAAAAGCATTTACCATGCATGTCTCCAGATGTTGCGACCCTGGGTCGCGCGAATTCCGTTTATGATTCTCGACCCTAAAAGGGCGGTTGTTTTTACAGTATGGCCCAAGGATATGGCAGATGAGACCGTTGCCTATATCAAACGTACAATAGTAGATTGCATCGGTGAAATCAAGATTGCATCGGTGCCTCACCCGCGCAGACCCGGAGGGCGCACCTTTCCATGAAAGGTTGGTCAAGGATAGGCTTTACATGGCCCAATGAGACTGCCGCTGCAAAAACCGGTTAAGCCGTTGATGGTTAAGCCTTAAAACGGCAACCGGGATTAAATGGGGTTGTTTTTCGGCCAGTAACTTGATTTAATTCGCCATGAATTTGCCGTGCGCCTCCGACGGTTTCCGCAAACCGGGCAGGCGCTGCCGCCAACCAAAGAGGGATATTTAGCGATGAAATCGACCGAAGATTTGCGTGTACGGGCCTTGAGTCCCATCGTGGCACCGGAGGACCTCAAGCGGGTCTTTCCCTTGTCGGATCGCGATGCCGAGCACGTGGCCAAAAGCCGAGAGGCGATCAAGAGCATTTTCAGCGGCAGCGATGCCCGGATGATGGCTGTGGTGGGGCCTTGTTCGATCCATGATCCGGTGGCCGCCGTGGACTACGCCCGCCGGCTTTCCGTTTTATCGCGGGAGATGGCCGACCAGCTGTTTCTGGTAATGCGTGTCTATCTCGAAAAACCCCGGACCACGGTGGGCTGGAAAGGTTTGATCAACGACCCGGATCTGGACGGGACTTACCAGATTTCCAAGGGGCTGGGGATCGCCCGGCGTCTTTTTTGCGAGATCAACCAACTGGGGCTGCCCATTGCCACAGAGACCCTGGGTCCCATCAATCCCCAGTACATGGCTGACTTGATCAGCTGGGGATGCATCGGTGCCCGCACCAGCGAGTCGCAGATCCACAGGGAAATGGCCAGCGGGCTGTCCTTTCCCCTGGGGATCAAAAATTCCACCGACGGCAACCTCCAGCACGCCATCGATGCCATCAAGGCGGCGGGACAGCCTCATAATTTCCTGGGAATCACCCACGGGGGGCGATCGGCCATCGTGCATACCACGGGAAACCCCGATGTGCACATCGTGCTGCGTGGTGGAAGCAACCGGCCCAACTACTATCCGGAAGATATTGCACGCACCGAGACCATGCTGAAAAAAGCCGACCTGCCGGTTTCCATCATGGTGGATTGCAGCCACGGCAATTCCTTCAAGGATTACAACCGCCAGGCCGAGGTACTCGAGAGTCTGCTGGAGCAGGTGATCGGCGGCAATCGATCTATTTTCGGGTTCATGATCGAAAGCAATATTGAGGAGGGCTGCCAACCCATGTCAGACGACACCGGAAAGCTGCGCTACGGGGTGTCGATTACCGACAGCTGCGTGGGTTGGAAGCAGACCGAGAAAATGCTGCGCCGCGCCCACCAGTTGCTGAAAGGCTGCGGGGGACGGAAGCTAGGCGGTTAGGCTTCTGGCTGCAGGTTCAAGCCTGAAGCCTAACCGCCTGAACATCGGGTGATGACAAACATGCCCACCTGAGCAAAGCTGTTGGCCCAGGGCCGGAGCAGCCGGGAATCGTGCCACTTGGACCCCATCAGGTAGTCTTCCCGGATCAAGGAGATATGCTCCTTGCGGCAGTAGTCGAGAAAATCTTTGATTGTCAAAAGCCGGATGTTGGGGGTGTCGTACCACTCGAAGGGCAGGGCGGGGGCCTTGGGGGCGCGTCCCTTGAAAAAAAGACCGGTGCGCATCCGCCAGTAACCGAAGTTGGGAAACCCCACGATGGCGTACCGGGCGATGCGAAGCATTTCTGTGAGCACCAGAAGCGGGCGTTTGACCACCTGAAGGGTCTGGTTCAGAAT
>JBJKSK010000305.1:0-3203 GCA_046704125.1 Desulfobacterales bacterium
AAGCGGGCGCTCCATGAGCACACTCGGACCCACATCGCCGATCCCCTTGCCGTCGATTAAAATCCGGGCGGTGGCCACTTTGTCTCGGATTCGGCCTCCCTTATCCCCAAATTCGATAACTTGACCGTTTTCCACCATCAGAATACGCTCTTCCGGGATGCCCAGCCCCATGGCCAGGCGCTTGTGTAAAATCAGGTGCCGGTATTCGCCGTGAATCGGGATAAAATATTCCGGTTTGGTCAAATGGATCATCAATTTGAGCTCTTCCTGGAAGGCATGCCCCGAGACGTGGATAGAGGAAATTTTCTCGTAAATCACATCGGCGCCAAGTCGGTAGAGATTATTGATGATGTGGGTAATCGCCTTTTCATTGCCGGGAATGAATTTTGCCGACAAAATCACGGTGTCCTTGGGCTTGACCCGGATCTGTTTGTGAGTGCCCGCGGCCACCCGCGCCAGAACCGACATGGGCTCACCCTGGCTGCCCGTGGTAATCAAAACGATTTGATCGTCTGGAAAATCGTTGATCTGGTCCATCCGGATTTCGATTCCCTCGGGGATCCGAAGAAAGCCCAGCTGCTTGGCGATGGCAATGCTCACCTCCAGACTGCGGCCATTAAAGATCACCTTTCGGCCCTGGGCCACGGCGATATCCACCACTTGCTGAATTCTGGAGATACTGGAAGCAAACAAGGCCACGATGACCCTTCCCGGGCTGGTGGCGGCAATCCGGGCCAGCGACTCACCGATTTGCCGGTCCGAGATGGTATATCCCTCCTTTTCCACATTGGTGGAATCCGACAAAAGGGCCAACACCCCCTCCTGGCCGCAACGGGCAAATCGGTTGACATCGGTTATCATCCCATCGATGCCGCTGTGGCTGATTTTGAAGTCTCCCGTATGCACGATGGTTCCCTGAGGCGTGTAAATGGCCATGCCCACGCCGTCTACCACGCTGTGGCCCACGCGGATAAACTCCACTTGCACGGGGCCGATGTCCAGTCTTTGGCCCGGGGCAATCTCAACGAGCCGGGCAACGGCTTCCAGGTCGTGTTCGGCCAGTTTGTGGCGCACTAGCCCCAGGGTAAAGGCAGTGCCGTATACCGGTGCGGCGATATCGCGCAGCAGGTAAGGCAGCGCGCCGATATGGTCTTCGTGGCCATGAGTGAGCAAAACGGCGGCAATCTTGCGGCGGTTGGCTCTCAGGTAGTCCATGTCGGGAATTACGTAATCGATTCCCAGCATGTATTCTTCGGGAAACATCAGCCCGGCATCGATAATCAGCATGTGGTCCTGACATTCCACGACCATCATGTTCATACCGATTTCTCCAAGGCCTCCCAAAGCGATGATTCTTACCATCTGCGGTTTTCCCTTCAGCCGGTCTCCAAGGGTCTGCGGACCGCTTCGTGAACTCGGTGCATCAGCTCCTGTTTGCTCTTCCGCGTATAACCGCACGTTTGAACGGGAGGACCGATGTCAATGCCCACCGTCCCCGGAACGATACGCCAGCGTGCTTTGGGCATGATTTCCCACGTGCCGTGCACAGTTACCGGAACGATGGGCACCTGCGCGTCAATGGCCATGACAAAACCCCCTTTTTTAAAGGAACCGATACGGCCATCGCGGCTTCGGGTCCCTTCGGGAAAAATCAGCACGGAAACACCGTTGCGGATGGTTTCCGCCGCCTGGCGCAGGCTGGCAAAGGCCAGGCGTCTGTCGGATCGGTCGATGCTGATATATCCCACCCGGCGCATGGCCAGACCAAATATCGGGATCCGAAACAATTCGGCTTTGGCCAGCCACCGAAACTGGACGGGAAGATGGGCCAGCAGCACGGGAATGTCGAAGTTGCTCTGATGGTTGGACATATAAATATAGTTGCGGTGCGCTTGGATGTGATGCATTCCGCGCACCTTGACCCGAATGCCGCTTATGGTCAGGATCCATCCACCCCAAAATCGCGCCACCCGATGGGCCATGTTCCCCGAATTATCCCAGAGGGAAACCATGATGGCCAGGGGGGAAAGCAACAGCGTGGCCAACACCGTACCGAAGATAATCACCACAGTTTTCATCACTTGCGCACCTTCACCGGGAGCTGCTCCCGGGAGAAAAATCGTCAAACCGGCGACCTGCCGCTGTTTAAATCTGGACCTGCAGGGTCTCGAGCATGGTATCGACCCATCGGCAAAGCCATAGGAACTGGGCCGGGGAGGCATATCCCATACAATCACAGCGCATCCGGCGGCGCGTACGCACGAGCAGCTCGCAGGTCAGCCGATCATGGGATAACTCAACGGCAAAATGAAATGGCTGGCAGTCTCGGTGAGCCAGCTGAATATCGGTTGCCAAATCGGCGGGAAGCGCAATCCAGAAAAGGCCGTCGAGTTCCGACTTCCCGTGACTTTCTTCCAAAAACGTCTGGATTTTCTCGTAATCCTCATATCGAAGCTGATCTATGACATACTGTTTCATCAATTTCCAAGCCTATCATAGGTTTATGCCTTGCGCAAGGCAAATGAAGAAGAAAAACAAACCGTTGGACCATTACCAGGAATAATCGGAAAACCCTCCCGGAGAAAACGGGAGTTGAACACAACCGGTGAAGAACAAACGGCATTCCAAGGGGCAGGTGATCGAAACGCGGATAAAAACAATCGGAGGGGGCTTTTCCCTGGCGAGAGCCCCGAAGGCACCCTCACCAGGGAAACATATCATCGTGCCGAATCAGGTTTCCTCGACGGTAATGGCGCCTGCTTCGCAGACTTCCACGCAACTTTCGCATCCGAGGCACTCATCAGCGTTTACCGGCACGGATTTACCGTCCTGCATCTCAAATACCTCTACAGGGCAGACATCCACACACTCTTCACAGCCTTCACATTTACCCTCATCAACCACAGGATTAAAAGCCATTGATCACACCTCCCTATAAAATATTTCAATCACGGTGATAAACCCCACCTGGTGGAAACAATCGGCCAAGCATTATACCAATTGATTCCGTGAGTCAAGCCTTGTTGAAGAATTTTAGCGGCTGGCAAAAGCCTGTCTATTACAATTTAACTCATTGATTTTTCAAAAATTAAACTTTTTCAGGGGTCAACAATCCCAAAAGCACGCCCGGTTTGGCCCCGCTGGGCGCTTGTGGGGCAGCACCGGCAAAGGATCCGAAGACCTCTGTCGCTTTTCCCGGTACC
>JBJKSK010000306.1:0-7596 GCA_046704125.1 Desulfobacterales bacterium
ACCCGGCTGACGGATCTATCCGATGCCGCAGTCTATCGCCTATCCACTCCGGGAAACGAAAGCAGCCAGGGCTTTTACGAACTGGTCATGGGTGTGTTGCGCCTAGGGGATGCCACCGGGTTTCATGATCTGGACAACCCGGACAAGTTGCGCGTGATGGATATTCATCTGTTTTTGGCCGACCGAATCCGGTTTGAGATGATGCGCCGACTGGGCTGGATCGCTGGATATACCGACCAGACCAAGCGGCTTGTCGACCTGGTCTGCACCTACGCGCAAGTCAAGGACCGGGACCCGGATCCTCCGCAGCTGACCGCTGCCCATCCGGATCATGTTCATTTTGCCGGGTTGGATAATCGCGAAAAGGACGTATTTATCCGGCGTCTGATTCCCCAGGCCCTGGAGCAGTTCAAGCGGCGACTGCCGATCCGGTCGTCCTGATTTGACGCTTCACCGGTCCCAGGAAAACAGAAACGCGGCTATGATGAGCGCCCCCAGCGTCATGGCGGCCAAGATGCCCAGCTGCGGGGCGACGGCGGCAAGGCTGGCCCCGTCGTTGATGATCTTGCGGGCTGCCACCAGCAGGTGGGTCAGGGGAAAGGCCTGGGCAACCACCTGGACCCAGTGGGGTGCGCCGTCTAGGGAAAACCAAACCCCGGAAAGAAACATCATGGGCCATGAGATGAAATTGAGCACGCCACTGGTAAATTCTTCGCTGGTGCCACGGGCGGCCATGATCAGACCCAGGGAGCACAGACACAGCCCGCCGACGAAAAAAACGACAAACAGCGCCAGGTAGGACCCGTAAACCCGAAAATGGAAGATGAGGTCACAGCCGATCCATACAACGGCCAGGGAAAACATCAGCAGAAATATTCTGGACAGCATCTGTGCGCACAGGTACTCGAAAGCTGTCAGCGGAGTGGCCCTCAGACGCTTGAGTACGCCGTTTTTCCGATAGCGCACCACCACGTAGCCCACCCCCCACAGGGATGAAAACATCATGTTCATTCCCATGATTCCGGGAAACAGCCAGTCGATATTGCGGATCGGTTCCCCTTGGATTTTTCCCTGATGCGCTAGTTGTGCGACTCGGTGCCCGGCCAGTGAGGCCAGAAACATTTTTTCCGTCACATAGCCATTGGGCGAGGATTTGTCGACCCAATAACGATAGGGTGGCCCGCCGACTTGCAGCAAGAAATCGATCTGATGGTGTCTGAGCTGCCGCTGGCCTCGATCCAGGGTGTCGAATCCGATGAACTGGAGATATCGGGTATGGCGGAATCCCTCTGGAATCTGGAGCTTGGACAGCGCCACCGTCTCGGGGTTCCAGGGAGCGAGACCCACCTTGTACTGCGCCAGGTGCTTGCCGCCGAAAATGATTCCAAAACCGGCCACGATGAGAAAGGGAAAGAGAAAATTCCATCCGAAGGCGCTGCGGTCCCGGAAAAACTCCCGGTTGCGGGCCAGAAACATCACCCCTATTTTGCGGATGGAAAACGTCATTCCCGCAACCGCCGCCCGGTGAGGTTGAGAAATACCCGCTCCAGATTCGGGGAGCGAACGGTGACGTCGGCCAAGTCCACACCCAGGCCCATCAAGGTTTTCAGGCATTGGTTGATATCCTCGGTCTGCACTTCGACGCGCTGGCCGTTTTCGGCCGTGGCGGCAAACCGATCCGACAATGAGGCGTTTAGACCGTTTCGGGGAAGAATCACCGTTACCCTGCCGCCGTGTTGACGGATCAGCGCCTCCGGAGACCCCTGGGCTACGATTTTCCCGAAATCCATGACGGCGACCATGTCGCACAGCGCTTCGGCTTCTTCCATGTAATGGGTGGTCAATACGATGGTATGGCCCCGGTCCTTGATTTCTTCAACCAGCTTCCAGAGATTGCGCCGGGCATGGGGGTCGAGGCCCGTAGAGGGCTCGTCGAGAAAAATCAGCTCGGGGTTGTTGATCAAGGCCAGGGCCAGCAGCAGGCGCTGTTTCTGTCCCCCGGAGATGCGGTCGTTGTATTGATTCTGGATTTGTCTCAGATCGCATAAGTCCAAGAGCGCTTCGAGGTCACTGGGCTTTCGGTAAAGGCCATGGAAGGTCTTTAACGTCTCCCGTACGGTCAGAAAGGATAGCAGGCTCGTTTGTTGAAACTGAATGCCTACCGCCTCCTTGAAGGCGGCTGTGGGCGGCTTGCCCTTGTATAAGATCTCCCCGGCGCTGGGGCAAATGATGCCTTCGATCATTTCGATGGTCGTGGTCTTGCCCGCTCCGTTTGGCCCCAACAGGCCAAAGCAGCAGCCCTCTGCGATGGTCAGGCTGATGCCGTCTACCGCAGTAACTTCCCGGTATCGTTTGACAAGATTTCTGACTTCCAACAAAGGTTGCATAGAAACGGCCAAATCCCCTTATCCGATGTTCCGGCCGATAGACGCCCATTTCTGCCAGGAGGCCATCAATGGTTGAATCGGTCCACGGCCGCCGAGTCTAAGGAAAGCGTTTTGGGGTGTCAAGGAAGAAAGGCCCTGCCGTGCTTGACTTGACACGGGAATCGATTGGCTTTAGGGTCGCCTATTCTGAGCATCGGCGATGCCCGCGAGTCAAATGCCTGTAACTGGAATGCCAAAAATCCGGCGATCGGCCTTGTTTTTTCACTTCTGCCCTGGCTGTTGGGGATCGGGCCTTCCGGTGTTTTTTGGCAGGGGAGTAACGAACTGATATGTCAAAAATAGAAGATCTTACCCTGGCGGCCGGGGATCTGGACCGGCTTTTCGACTGGTTTGAAGGCTACAGCGCCTTTTTCTGCCGTCAGGAAAAAGAGGGGCCCTTTTCGCTGAAACGTGAGCACACCAGCCGGGTCTGCCAAAATATCCGGATGCTTTCCGAAGCCCTGGCTTTGACGGCACACGAGATTCGGATCGCAGAAGCCATGGCGCTTCTCCACGACGTGGGACGCTTTCGCCAGTACAGTCTCTATGGTACCTTCAACGACAGGGCTTCGACCAACCACGCGCTGCTGGGGCTTCGCGAGATGGGCATGCTCAGGGTCTTGGCCGACTTGCCGCAGCAAGCGCGTCGGCTTATCGCCCGGAGCATCGCCTGGCACAATGCGGCCGCTCTGCCCGAAAAAGAATCGCCGCGCATACTCCTTTTCATGAAAATGTTGCGCGATGCCGACAAGCTCGATATCTGGAAGGTCCTCACGGACTATTACCGGCAGCGCCACCAAAAACCCAGTGCGGCCGTCGAACTGGGACTGCCCGATACCCCGGAGTATTCACCACAAGTCATCGCGGCGCTGATGCAGCACCGTTTCGTGGACATCCAGCACGTCAAAAGCCTCAACGATTTCAAGATACTTCAGATAAGCTGGGTCTTTGATCTGAACTTCGCTCCAAGTTTTCAGGCCTTGAGCCGCCGGGGGTATATCGAACAAATCGCGGCGACCTTGCCCGATTCGCCTGAAATTCAAACGGGAATCCAGCATGTGCGCCGATATATGGCCAAAAGGACGGCCCATTTGCCATCCATATAGGATCCGGCGCTTGTAACCCTTTGGTCAAAGCTGGTTCTATAACGAAGGCGGGCTATGCCCGCAAGGCTGTAGACTGTAGGAGGAAATCATTCGTGAAATTTCTGGAACGATTTATTGTTTTTTTTGACAGGGTTCCAGGGGTAAGGCCCTAAAGGCCGCTTGGCTGTGGCTGATCTGAACGGGTTCATCGGAAATGAAAAAATCATAGCGCCGATCTTTGGAGAAACCGGTGGACAAGCGAACGTGAACCACTTATAGATAAGGACGTTTTCCATGAAGGAATTTTTTGTGTTGCTGGCTTTTTTTGCGGTCTGGTACCTGATTCAGGCCTACATTTTGCCGAAAATGGGGGTCTCCACCTGACTGAAAGACGCTTGTCAGTTGACAAGCGCAAAGGACGATGGCGCACACACCGACGCTGCCCCAAAACGATGAAGACCACGAGCTGATCAAGGCAATCAATGCCGGGGACCAGAAGCTGTTTTACCTGCTGGTTCAGCGCTATGAGAAAAGACTGTATAACTTTGGATTGAGGATGTGCAACGATTCCCGGGACGCCGAGGACATGGTCCAGGAGACGTTTCTCAATGTGTTTCGGTATCTTGGGGCTTTTCGCTACGAAACCAAGTTTAAAAATTGGATCTATCGGATTGCCAGCAGCATCTGCATCAAGAAGCGCAGAAGATCGAAATTTGCCCCGGAGCCCGATTTGTCCCTGGAAGCCTTTATCCCCAAGGACTCTCAGATGTTGCCGACCGAGCTTCCCGACTGGACCCGCCTTCCTTTGGATCAGCTGCTAAACGAAGAGCTGACGGCCACTATCCGAAAGGCCATCGGGTTGCTGCCCGAAAAATATCGCGTGGTGATGCTGCTAAGGGATATCGAGGGGTTTAATACCGAGGAAGCGGCGCAGATTTTGAGCCTGACCCCGTCCAATGTCAAGGTCAGACTTCACCGGGCGCGGCTTTTCCTAAAGGAAAATTTGAAAGACTATTTTGACCATGACGCATGATTCCCATTCCCACCAGGACTGCCTCAAGATGTTTGAAAAGCTGTCGGAATACATCGACAAGGAAGTCGACGAGATGACCTGCAGGGAAATCGAGCGTCACGCCAAGGACTGCGTCCGGTGTGAGGTCTGCCTGGAAATGTTGAAGCGGGCCGTTGAGCTGTGCCGCCGGATGGAAAGCCATCCGGTTCCTGAAGGGCTTTCAGCCCGGCTAAAGGCGATGCTCCAGTCCATGACCTGAGATCGTTTTACTGGGAAAGCTTGGGAAAAGACAACGCCTTGGCGCCAGAATCGCTTGCCGGTTGCCGTTCTCTGAAAAAAACCAGAACGTATTGGATATGCCGCTGCATGGCGTCAAAGGCCAGCGTTGCATCATGGCGGCGAACGGCATCCACGATGGCCGTGTGTTGCCGGATGATTTCCTGGATCCGTCCCGACTCCTGGTAGAGGTGGGCCAGGTTTTCCTTGATGCCGAAAAAGAGAAAATCGTAAAAATTTTTCATGATGTGCACCTGAACGGGGTTTTTCGTGGCATAGGAAATGGCCATGTGAAACGAAACGTCCGCCTCGGTGCCCAGCCTGCCAGACATCACTTCCTCCCGAATTTCTTCAAGGCTTGTGTCCAGTGCCTGGATATCGGTTTCCACAGCCCGTTGAGCCGCTAATGCCGCCGCGTTGCATTCCAGGCCCATGCGGACTTCCAGCAGGTCTTCCACGCTGACATCCCGTGTCCCCAGAGTCCCGAACAGGGCGTTGGTCTGCCTGGCGGCAGGGCTTCGCACAAAGGTTCCCTGACCCTGTTGCTGCTCCAGGAATCCCATGACCACTAGTTTGTTGATGGCACCTCTGACCGTCGTGCGGCTGACGCCCAACGCCTCAGAAAGCTCTCGCTCCGGGATCAACAGCTCGCCAGCCTTGAGTTGGCCTCGAAAAATGAGTTCCCGGAGTTGATCGAACACCTGATCGGAAACCCGTTTGGGTTTGATGCGTTTAAGTTTTAGTGTCATTGGAAAACCCAGTGCCTCCTTTCACGGGCGGCCGGTTGACTGCCGGTCACATTCAACCGGAGGATACACCGCTTATCCCTCGTACACAACCTTTGATCATAGTTCTTGCGGGAACGTAAGATTTATTGGTAATACCAATTTTATAACACATCCATACATCCTCTGGCAATATGTTATTATTCAATTTTTTTCGCTTGACATTTATTGTTGGCTCCTATTTAATCCCCATGACATTATGATGCGTTATTGGTAGAACCAATTTATGACCCGCCGCCTTCGGAATCGGCAGGTCACCGGGTGGGCTTCCAAAGCGGCACTTGCTTGCGGCGCCGCCCGAATCTGTCGCCATTTTGTTAGCATTGCTTACCAGGGCATGAAGCGGCTCCTTGTTCCGGACACCAGTGCTTGATCCAGCCCCGGCAGCAAATCCGTATTCACTCGCTTTATCAAAACGTTTCAAAAATTTGGAACGGGAAGAATATGACCCTGACGTTCAACAGTGTTCTCAGCGCGATTAGAACCGACCAGATGCGGTCGTTGCTCTCATCCGTGGGAGTTTTTGCTATATTGGGCATCTCACCAATCATCTCACCGGAAGGGCCTTACATCCACCAATCTCCGAGTGTGTCCGGACTATGCACACTCAGGAGCTTCACAGAAGGGAGGAAATCATGGGAGACATCACGCGGCGGGAATTGTTGAAGGGCGGACTGGCATTGGGAGCGGCCTCGGTTCTGGCGGCGCCGGTCCTGAGTTACGGGAAAAGTGAGAAACCGATCAAGATCGGCATGATCGATCCGCTCACCGGAACCTATGCCATGCTGGGCGCCAGCGAGGTCAGGGGCGCCCATCTGGCTTTGGAGTCTATCAACCGGAAGGGAGGCATTCTGGGCCGGCCGGTCCAATTGCTGGTGGAGGATACGGCCGCAAACGTGGGCACCGGGGTCCAAAAGGCACACAAACTGGTGCAGCAGGACAAAGTCGACTTTCTGATGGGTGGCGTTTCCTCCGCCGTCGCCATTGCCGTGGCTCAGGCCGCCGGCCAGATGGGAAAAGTTTACATGGTGACCGGCGGCCATTCGGATTCCGTGACGGGCAGCCGGTGCAACTGGAACACCTTCCGGGTTTGCACCACGACATGGATGCTGGCGGCCGGAAACGCCAAGACCATCGCCGACAAGTATGGCAAGCGCTGGTACTTCCTTACCCCCGATTACGCCTTTGGCCACACCGAGCAGGAAGGCTACGCGAAGCTGCTCAAGCAAATGGGGGGAACCGTGCTCGGCAATGCCCTGGCGCCGCTTGGCACCACCGATTTCTCGGCTTATCTGATCAAGGTGGAACAGGCCAAGCCGGATGTCCTGATCGTGCTGCAAGCCGGCAATGACCTGGTAAACGTGTTGAAACAGGTGGTGCAATTCGGGCTCGACAAAAAGATGGCCGTCGCCGGCGGGCTCCAGGAGCTGGAGATTGTGGCGGCCCTGCCCGTGGAAGCCCGGTTCGGGTGGTGGACCTTCGAATGGTGGTGGAACCAGCCCAACGTGCCGCATGTCAAGGAATTCGTGTCGGCCTATACCAAGCGTTACAAGGGGGTCTACCCCAGTGCGAGAAGCTGGTTCGGTTACGCAGGCCTGCATTCGCTCGCCCTTGCGGCGAATCGGGCCAAAAGCTTGGATGGCATCAAGGTGGCGCGTGCCCTGGAGGGAATGGAGCTGCCGCCGGAGGTGGCGCTGGAGCCGCACCGGCCATTTTTCCGCAAGGAGGACCACCAGCTGATGGCGTGCGAGTTCCCCGGGCAGTTGAACAACAAGGGCAAATACCCCGACCTGTTTAATGTGGCGGACGTGATCCCGGGGGACAAGATCGCCCTGCCGCCCTCGGAGACCGGATGCAAACTGTCCTATCCAGCGTAAAAGGCTTTCAGAAGCGGTGTTGGCGGAGGCCCTCCCCCCGGCCTCCGCCCCGCTCCCCGAGATAGGCCGATATCTAGCGAAGTAGAATACATGGTGCTTTTTTACATCGAAGCCTTCGACGGGCTCAATCGAGGG
>JBJKSK010000307.1:0-10274 GCA_046704125.1 Desulfobacterales bacterium
ATCAAAGACCATGTACTGCTCGACGTTGTCCCAGGAAATGGCCGTGGGCACGTCGGTCGCCCAGTCGTTGGGGGTGGTGCCGTCGGCGAATTGGCCCACCAGAAAGGTTTTGGTTCCCTGGACATCAAAGCGGGGCCGTTTGAGCACCACCGCATCCTCCAGGGGGCGTCCCACCAGGTAAACCAAAAGCACTTTATCGGAAAAATCGGGAAAAGTCAGATTCATCATCTCAATCCATTTTCAGCAAAGAGCGGCAAATACTTCCGATAAATGGAGCACCTCAGCTTCTATGGCGTGTTGCCGGATACCGTAGGAGAGCTGAACCATGCAGGCCGGACACGAGGTGACCACCATACCGGCTCCGGTTTTTTTCAGGTTTGCCATCTTCCGGTTGAGCACCTGGCGCGACAGCTCGAAATGCGACAGGGCGTAGGCGCCTGCCCCCCCGCAGCACCAGTCGGCTTCCGGCATCTCGCGGTAGTCGATGCCGGGAATGCGCCGCAGGGCCTCACGGGGAACTTTGGAAATGCCCTGGCCTCGGCTGATATGGCAGGGATCATGCCAAGTCACCGCGGTTTTCCATGGCATTGCGGATACCGGGGCCATGTCGTCGGCAATGACCGTCACGATGTCCCGGACGCGGTTGGAAATTGAGGCCGCCTTTTGGTGCATGGGATCCGTATCGGGAAACAGGGTGGGATATTTTTTCAGAAACGAAGCGCACGAAGAGCAATCCGTGACGATGACGTCCAAGTCCCGACGGGAAAGGAGGCCTATGTTTTTTCCGGCCAGTTTCCGCGCTGCCGGGATATCGCCGTAAGTCCAGGCGGGAAGCCCGCAGCAGGCGTTTTCAAAGACGGTGACGGTTTCCGCCCACCGGGAGAGCAGATCGAAGGTGGATCTTCCGGTGCGCTGCTGCAAGATGTCCACGCCGCATCCGACAAAATAGCCGACCTGAAGCGATTTTCCCCGACCGGTGTAGACGCCCGGCTTTATTTCATCCCGAAGCGGCAAGGGGGGAATCCGATCCAGGATGTCGTGGCTTTGGGCCACGTTTTTGCCAAAGATTCTCAGCAGCCCCAGGGCGGCGGCCAGATTCGACGCCCCGCTGTTTTTCCCGACGGCCAGGGCCCGGGCCGCCATATGCAGGCGCCGGGGATAGGGCAGCAGCTGATCGAAAAGCAGGCGATGGGCACGGCTGCGGCCCACATTGTTCAAATACTCCGATCTGGCCTGTACGACCAGCGAGGCGGTGGGCACAGCCGGGAAACAGTTGGCCGTGCACGCCCCGCACAACAGGCAGTCAAACAGCGGCTCCTTGAGCGATTCGTTCCATGGCAGCCTGCCTTCGATGATGGCCCGGAGCAGGGCGATGCGCCCGCGGGCCACACCGGATTCATGGCCGGTGGATCGGAATATGGGGCATGCCACCTGGCAAAACCCGCAGCGGTTGCAGTGGGCGATTTCGTCATAGTGCTGGGATAGGTTCATCGCTTTGCCGTCATTTCTTTCCGGGCAGGGTCCCGGGTGAGAAAAGATTGTTTGGATCCAGGGCCGCCTTGATTCGGTGGATTAACTTCCACTCGGGTCGAGGCGGGCCGAACACGTCGTTTGACCGCTTGAAGGATTCCGGCGCTTTTTCAACTTGTGCATAACCATTCAAGCCGGCGGCCAGTTGGCCGATGCCGGTCCAGGCGGCACCGTCAAGGTCGGTCAAACCGGCCCAGACGCGACCGCATCCGAAATCGATCAGCGCGTTTTTCACCTGACCCGAGGCCAGCCAGGCCGAAAATCCGTCGGCCACGGTGCCCACCGGCACGTCGACGCGGACCCGAAAAACGTGACGGTCTATTTGCTCCCAATTTTCTTGAAACGGGGAAACGCAGCCATATTCAAGTACGCTCGGGCTATCCAGTCCGGCTTCGGCCAAAATTTTGGCGCAGCGCTCGAGCTGGTCGTCGACCACCTCGGCAAAGCCCTCGAAGCCGGCATGGATCTGCCAGTGGGCCGTATCCGGGTTCCCCGCGGGTGCGGCCGCCACCTGAAAGGGGACGATATCTGATGCCAGGATATCAGCCGCGGCCCGGGCGCAGGCGCTCAGAGGCCCTGCGCCGGTCATCATGGCGGCACGCTGGGGGATCATGGCTGTTTTAAAGGTGGCCCGGGTGATTAAACCCAGCGTGCCGGCTGATCCGGCCAGCAGACGGGTCATGTCGTAGCCCGAGACGTTTTTGATCACACGGCCCCCGGCGGAGATCAGCCTCTGATGCCCGCCGATAAAGGTCAAACCCAGCAAAAGGTCCCGGGGCGAGCCGTAGACCAGCCGCTCGGGCCCGCAGGCGCCGGTGGCCACCAGCCCTCCTACGGTATGGGAAAGTCTGCCAAAGGGCGGGCGGATCGGCAGCCACTGCCCATGGACGGAAAGCCGCTGCTGAAGCTGCTCCATGGACATGCCGGCACCGGCGGTCACCACGAGGTTGGCTGAATCATGGTCGAACCACTCGGCCAACAGGGCGCTGTTTACCACGATGGCCGGGTTTTCGGCGAGGTTTCCAAAATCGCTGTGGGCGCCGGTTCCTATCGGCCGAACCGATTTCCCGGCGGCCGCGATGTGGCGGATCTCATCGATTAAAGCCTGTTCGGCGGCCTGGGTTGGAGCCTCGGGAGGCGTCGATTCCAGGGGCCGGGGAATCACCTTTCCCGGGTTGATCCGCTTCTGGGGATCAAAGGCGCGCTGAAGCAGCCTCTGGGCGCTGAGGTCCGCCTCGGAAAAGATCAGACGCATGGCCTCAAGTTTTTCAAGCCCGATGCCGTGTTCGCCGGAAATCGTCCCGCCTAACGCCACACAGGCTTCCATGATCTCCCGGCCGGCTTTCTTGACGCGTTTGAGTTGATCGGCATCTCTGGAGTCAAATAGAATCAGAGGATGCAGATTGCCGTCTCCGGCGTGAAACACGTTCCCATGCTCAAAGCCGTACTTGGAGCAGATCTGGGCAACCTGGGCCAGGGCTTCGGGCAGCTTGGTCCGGGGCACGGTGCAGTCATTGACCAGGTAGTTGGGGGCCAGGCGAGCCACGGCGCCAAAGGCGCCCCTCCGGCCATCCCAGAGCCGGTTGCGCTGCGCGTCATCGGCGGCCTGTTGGATTTCCCGGCATCCGTTGTCTCGACAAATGTCCTGGATCCGTTGGGCCTGGGCGTTGAGGCCGACCTCGGGGCCTTCCACCTCGATGATCAGCACCGCGGCCGCATCCCGGGGATAGCCGCAGTCGTAACTGTCCTCGACGGCCCGAATAATGGGGGCATCCATCATTTCCAGGGTGGCCGGGACGATGCCGGCGGAAACGATGTCGGAAACAGAGCGGGCCGCATCGGAAACATCGTCGTATATGGCCAGAAGTGTGGCCACGGCCTGGGATTTTCGCAGGATGCGAACGGTGACCGCCGTGACGATGCCAAAGGTTCCCTCGGAGCCGATCACCGCGCCTCTTAAGTCATATCCGGGCGGATCCAGGGCCGGCCCCCCCAGGTGCACCACCTCCCCGTCGGGTAAAACCATCTCCAACCCCAGCACATGGTTGGTGGTCACCCCGTATTTGACGCAGTGCGGCCCACCGGAGTTTTCACCCACGTTTCCGCCCAGGGTGGCCACCTTCTGGCTGGCGGGATCCGGGGCATAGAAATAACCCAGGGGGGCCAAGGCGTTTTGCAGCTCCAGGTTGGTCACCGCCGGTTGGACCACGGCGCATCGTTTGTCCGGTGAGATATCCAGAATGCGGTTCATCCGGGTCATGGCAATCACCAGACCGCTGGAAACCAGCACGGTGCCGCCCGACAAATTGGTGCCGAATCCTCGGGCCACGAAAGAAACCCCGGCGGCGTTGGCCGCTTTGACCACCGAGGCTGTTTGGCTGGTGTCTGCCGGAAATACGACCACAGCGGGCTTCCCCTTGGCCAGGGAGGCATCATAGGAGTAGAGTTCGGTGTCGACACGGTTGGCCGACACATGCGCCTTTCCAACGATGCGCGCCAGATCATCAATGAAGGGATCGGTTGGCATACATTCCCCGTTTTTCGCTGCTCTGAAGCAAAACAGAGAGCTCAGGAAAACTCTATGGTTGGTGATAGAGCGGCCGCGCGATGAGACGTTTTGAATGGGAAAAACCGTCTGTCGTCGTGAATATCAGGCCCGGATTTTTTCTATAGGCAGGTAGTAGATCATCTTTTCTGCCAATGATCAACCGGTTTTTGAACCGATTTGACCCGCTTGACAGGATTGAGATTAAGTTCTTATGTTTCGCTGTATAAGCCGCCCCGATGTTTTGGTTGCCCCCAAAAAATTCCAGAGGGAGGAGATCGATGAGTATTTCGGACTACGAAGAATTCAAGGCTCGGGTGCTCACCGGTCTGCCCCCGGAACGGGTGATCGATGATCCGCTTTACACCTTGGCGTTTGGCACCGACGCGAGTTTCTACCGCCTGATTCCCAAGATCGTCGTTTCGGCTGAAAACGAAGCAGAGGTGGCGCTGATCCTGAAAGCCGCTCATGAATTCAAAGTGCCGGTCACCTTTCGGGCTGCCGGGACCAGCCTGTCGGGTCAGGCCATCACCGATTCGGTGCTCGTGGTGGCCGCCGGCGCTTGGAAAGCGCGTGAAATTCTTGAAAACGGAGCCAAAATCCGGTTGCAGCCAGGGGTCATCGGGGCCCACGCCAACCGGTTTTTGGCTCCATATGGCCGGAAGATCGGGCCGGACCCCGCCTCTATTAATGCGGCCATGATCGGCGGGATTGCCGCCAATAACGCCAGCGGCATGTGCTGCGGTACGGCCCAGAACAGCTACCGGACCGTGTCGTCGATCCGGGTGCTGCTTTCCGACGGCACCTTGTTGGACACCGGCAATCCCGAGAGCCGGGAGCAATTTCGCCAAAGCCATTCCGGCCTGCTGGGGGCCATCGAAGAACTGGGCGCGCGGGTGCGGCAGGATGCGGACTTGGCCGGCCGGATCCGCCACAAATTTAAAATCAAGAACACCACGGGCTACAGCTTAAATGCCCTGGTGGATTTCGAGGATCCTTATGATATTTTGCTGCACTTGATGATCGGTTCCGAGGGGACGCTTGGCTTTATCTCCGAGATCACTTATCACACCGTGGCCGAGGATCCTTTCAAGGCCTCGGCCATGATCATTTTCCCGGACATTAGCCCGGCCTGCCTGGCTATTACCGTGTTGGCCGCCCAGGAGGTTGCCGCCGCCGAACTGATGGACCGGGCTTCGCTCGGCTCGGTGGAAAACAAGCCGGGAATGCCCGATTATCTCAAAACCCTTCCCGATGGAGCCGCGGCGCTTCTGGTGGAGACCCGGGCCGCCACCAGCGAGGTTCTGGCCAATCAGATCGCGGAAATCACCGGTGCCCTGCAGGGGCTAAACACCCTGTCGCCTATCGCCTTCACCGACCGGGTGGCCGAATTCACCGCACTCTGGAACATTCGCAAGGGGCTTTTCCCGGCCGTGGGCGCCATCCGGCGCATCGGCACCACGGTGATCATCGAGGATGTGGCCTTCCCTGTCGAGCGTCTGGCCGATGCCACCCTGGATTTGCAGGTGTTGCTTCAGCGCTACCACTACCACGAGGCGATTATCTTCGGCCATGCCCTGGCGGGAAATCTGCACTTTGTCTTTACCCAGGACTTTAGCGCCCCTAGCGAAGTGCAGCGATACAAGCAGTTTATGGCCGATGTCGGCGACATGGTCGTACACCGGTATGACGGGTCGCTGAAAGCCGAGCACGGCACCGGCCGAAACATGGCACCGTTTGTCGAGATGGAGTGGGGCGCGGCGGCCTACGACTTGATGAAACGCATCAAGGCCATTTTTGATCCACAGGGGCTGTTAAACCCCGGCGTAGTTTTGAATGAAAGCCCGGAAGCTCATGTTGAGCACCTCAAACCGCTTCCCCAGACCCATCCCCTGGTGGACAAGTGTACCGAGTGCGGGTTTTGCGAACCGAGCTGCCCGTCGCGAAACCTGACGCTGACGCCGCGCCAGCGCATCGTGATCCGAAGAGAAATTTCACGTCTTGCCGCTTCCGGAAGCGACCCGCAGCGGTTGGCGGCATTGACCGCGGGCTATGACTATCCCGGGGAGCAGACCTGTGCCGCCGACGGGCTGTGCGGCGTCAACTGCCCGGTGGCGATCAACACCGGGGAACTGACCAAAGTCCTTCGCAGCCAGATCATGGACACGCCGGGCATCCAGAAGACCGCCGACTGGGTGGCCGGGCATTTCGATACGGTAACAGCCGGCATGCGCCTGGGGCTTAAGGCCGTCGATGCGGCCCACCGGATCCTGGGCACGCGGACCATGCAGCGCTTGGCGCAAACCGCCCGCGCTGTATCCGGAAACCGACTGCCCCTGTGGAACCGGGCCATGCCCGTGGGCATACCCGGTCCACGACCGGGCTCCGGCAACGGGAATAAGGAACTTGAGGTGGTTTA
Organism: Desulfobacterales bacterium; assembly: GCA_046704125.1. Taxonomy (GTDB): domain Bacteria; phylum Desulfobacterota; class Desulfobacteria; order Desulfobacterales; family JBJKSK01; genus JBJKSK01. The sequence continues at coordinate 6,495 of JBJKSK010000307.1, forward strand.
CTTCCCCAGTTGCGTGGCCCGGACCATGGGACCGGCCAAGGGCGATCCGGACACCCGGCCGCTGTATCGGGTCACGGAGAGCATTCTGGGTAAAGCCGGTTACGGAGTGATCTATCCGGAGAACCTGGCCGGGCTGTGCTGCGGGATGCCCTTTGACAGCAAAGGGCTTTTCAAGCAGGCCGAGAGAAAATCCCGCGAACTGGAAGCGGCCCTATTGGAGGCTTCCCGGGGAGGCGAACTGCCGGTGCTTTGCGACACCAGCCCGTGTCTGCACCGGATGCGCGAGACGATGACACCGCTGCTTCGGCTCTTCGAGCCCGTAGAATTCGTGCATGATTTTCTCATGGACCGGCTTCAATTTACTCAACTGCCGGAAACCGCCGCGGTGCATGTGACCTGCAGCTCCACCCAGATGGGCCTGGATCCCAAATTTCGCGCCCTGGCCGCCGCGTGCCTGAGGCAGGCGATTTTCCCCGACGCCGTGAGCTGCTGCGGGTTTGCCGGTGATCGTGGTTTCACGCATCCGGAGCTAAACGATTCGGCCTTAAGGGGACTTCAGCCCGCTGTGGCCGATGCCACCCTTGGCTATTCCAACAGCCGCACCTGCGAAATCGGCCTGACCCTGCACAGCGGCATCCCCTACCAGTCGATTCTTTATCTGGTGGATCGCTGCACCGGGTAAGCGTCCGATTTCGAATGATAGAGGCAAATGCCTGGCAGGCCCTCGGGTTGCCGGCGTAAAGGCAGAAAGCTGCCAGGTTGAAAAGACCATCTCACCTCCATGGGGTGCGGGATGGCTTTTTTTGGGGACAATGAAAATAGAATTGACTTAAGTCAAGGCTTTCGACCCTTCTTTTGTGCAAAGCTTTTTTCCAGATCAAATCATCCGCCTTAGGAAAAGTTAGCGCCAGTGGAATGGGGCGCAGTCAAGGTGCCGGCGCCCGATTTTTTCGTCACCTCGAACGTGAAAAGATGCCGCATGCAAAATCAATTTCGGGGAAAACCGCGTTTTTCCGACTTACCGGCCCCGAGTCGCGGTGTTTTGAGGGGAAAATCGCTGACGGGTCTGAAACGCGCTGCGACCACCGGGAGCGGGACGCGTTGCACCGGAACCGCTGGCAATGAGATAACATGGCAAACGCGCTAATCAATTGCGGCCGGCAGACCTCTTGCCGTTGCCGCAGTTGAATTGGCCAATGCGGAGGCTACGGTGAACCACTTCATTGACACCCTTTCATTCTTCAAAAAATATTCCGGAACTTTCTCAGACGGTCACGGCGTGGTCAGCAAGGAGTCGCGCGCGTGGGAACAGGGATACCGCCATCGATGGCAATACGACAAGATCGTACGTTCCACGCATGGGGTGAACTGCACGGGTTCCTGCAGCTGGAAGATCTACGTAAAGGGCGGCATTGTCACCTGGGAGACCCAGCAGACCGACTACCCGCGCACGCGCCCGGGCATGCCTGACCACGAGCCGCGCGGCTGCCCCCGGGGAGCCAGCTACTCCTGGTATCTGTATAGCGGAAACCGGCTGAAGTATCCGATGGTGCGGGGCAGATTGTTGAAGTTGTGGCGGGAGGCGCGCCGGGACCGCGCACCGGTCGAAGCCTGGAAGTGGATCGTCGAAGATGCCGATCGGCTCGAGTCGTATCGCTCGATTCGCGGGCTGGGTGGATTTGTGCGGGCGGCCTGGAACGAGGTCAACGAGATCATCGCGGCCGCCAACGTCTATACCGTGATGCGGTACGGGCCTGACCGCATCGTGGGATTTTCTCCCATTCCTGCCATGTCGATGATCTCCTTTGCCGCCGGCTCCCGGTATCTTTCCCTCATCGGCGCAGTGTCTCTGTCCTTTTATGACTGGTACTGCGACCTCCCGCCCAGCTCGCCGCAGACCTGGGGCGAGCAGACCGATGTTCCCGAGAGTGCGGACTGGTACAATGCGATGTTCCTGATCCTGTGGGGTTCCAACGTTCCGCAGACGCGGACTCCGGATGCCCACTTCTACACCGAAGCGCGCTACAAAGGAACCCAGAGCGTAGTTATATCTCCTGATTACAGTGAAGCGTCCAAATTTGCCGACCTCTGGCTCCATCCGAAGGCAGGCACCGACGCGGCGCTGGCGATGGCGATGGGCCACGTCATCCTGACCGAATTCCACGTAAAGCGATCGAGTCCGTACTTTACCGAGTATTGCCGCAAAAACAGCGATCTGCCGTTTCTGGTGCGTCTGACCCGCCGCGGCGAAAGCTATATCCCCGGCCGTTTTTTGCGCGCCAGCGACTTTTCGGATTCGCTTCACGAAACGAACAATCCGGAGTGGAAGACCGTCGCGTTCGACGAGATCTCCGGAGAGATTGTCGCGCCCAACGGCTCGATTGGATTCAGGTGGGGGGAGGACGGAAAGTGGAACCTCGACGCCCGGGCCGGGAACCATGGAAAGCAGGTAAAGCTCTCCATGTCTGTTCTAAATAACGGCAACGATGTCGTTGCGGTCGACTTTCCCTACTTTGGAAGCAGACAAAGCGACCATTTTAGCGGTACCGACCATCCCGAAATCCTGACCCGGAACGTCCCGGCGAAAAAAATCGCGACAAAGGACGGCGAGGTTCTGGTAACGACCGTGTTCGACCTGCTCGTCGCCAACTACGGCGTGGATCGCGGGGTGGGCGGCGATTGGACCGCCTCATCGTATGACGACGACATACCCTACACCCCGGCGTGGCAGGAGAAAGTAACGGGAGTCCCCCGAAACCTGGTGATATCGACTGCACGCGGGTTTGCGGCTACCGCGGAAAAGTCGGGCGGAAAGTCGATGGTGATTTTGGGCGCGGGCGTCAACCATTGGTTCAACATGGACATGACCTACCGGGGCATCATCAACATGCTCGTTTTATGCGGGTGCGTGGGTAAACCGGGCGGCGGCTGGTCGCATTACGTCGGGCAGGAAAAAGTGAGGCCGCAGACCGGGTGGGCCGCCCTTGCCTTCGCCACCGACTGGTATCGCCCGCCCCGGCACATGAACGGAACTTCGTTTTTCTACGCGCACACCGACCAATGGCGGTATGAGAAGATGACCACGGCGGAAATTCTCTCGCCGACGGCCCCTGAAGGAGACTGGGCCGGGAGCCCGATCGACTACAACGTTCGGGCCGAGCGCCTGGGCTGGTTACCCTCGGCTCCCCAACTCAACGCGAATCCGTTGGCAATCGCCAGGGCCGCCAGGGAAGCCGGCGAGCCACCGGCCGATTATGTCGTGAAAGGGCTCAAATCCGGCGCCATCAGCTTCGCGAGCCAGGATCCGGACAACCCGGTCAACTTCCCGCGAAACATGTTCGTGTGGCGGTCGAATATTCTGGGGTCAAGCGGCAAGGGGCACGAGTATTTTCTCAAACATTTACTGGGCACACAAAACAGCGTGCTCGGAAAGGATCTGGGGAAAGAGGGCCGGGACCGGCACCGGGAAGTGGTATGGAGAGACGATGCACCCACCGGAAAGCTCGACCTGCTGGTGACGCTTGATTTTCGCATGTCGACCACTTGCCTCTATTCCGACATCGTCCTTCCCACCGCCACCTGGTACGAAAAAAACGATCTGAACACAACCGACATGCACACCTTCATCCATCCCCTCTCGGCTGCCGTCGACCCGGTTTGGGAAAGTCGGCCCGACTGGGACATCTTCCGCGGGATTGCCGAGAAATTTTCGCAAGTCGCAGAGGGTCTGCTCGGCCAGGAGGAGGATATTGTTCTGACAGCGATTGCGCACGACAGCCC
>JBJKSK010000308.1:0-3182 GCA_046704125.1 Desulfobacterales bacterium
ACCATCAACCTCCTGTTGGGCCGGGGGCTGGGGCATCCCGGGATTTTGCCCCACAAGCAACTCGTGGCAGACCAGGTAAAGTCCGCTCTGGTCATCACGCATACGGGCCATATCCTGGACTACATCACCGCAGACCGCGGGCAGGTGCTTTACGATGGGGTCATGTGCTGGTCGAGAAACGCCCGGGAAATCTTGAAATGGATCCGCGAGTACGGTTATCAGGAGTGTGTCCGATGCACCATGTAGAAGCACCCAAAGACGTCGACTTGAACACCTTTGAGGTGGATGCCGCCGATCATGGGTATATGGAAGATCTCTCATCGATAGACGGCGCCGATGCCAAAAAACTTCTGGACGTGGGACTCGACACTCATGCGTCGGGCCGCTCGGCCACCTTTATTCAGATGGATCGCTCGGTGATCCACTGCAAGACCCGCCAGGAAGGCGTGGAGGTCATGGGCATATCGAGTGCCCGCGAAAAGCATCCCTGGCTTGCCGATTACCTGTGGAAAAATGTGTCCCCTGAAACCGATGGGTTCACCCGCCGGGCCAAGGATATCCCCCACGAGGGTTATTTTATCCGGGCCCTTGCCGGGGCAAAGATTCCTGACCCGGTTCAATCGTGTCTTTACATCGCCAAGGATGGCTTTTCCCAGAATGTGCACAATGTGGTCATTGCCGAGGAAGGCTCGGAGATTCACATCATCACGGGTTGTGCCACCGCACCGCATCTGGTCCGGGGACTGCATGTGGGGGTTTCCGAATTTTTCGTCAAACGCGGGGCCAAGCTCACCTTTACCATGATCCACGACTGGGGGGAAAAGATCCTGGTGCGGCCGCGGACGGTGACCCGGGTGGAGCAAGGCGGCGTGCTGGTTTCCAACTACATCTCGCTTCGGCCCGTGGGTTCGCTGCAGATGTATCCGACCACCTACCTGGACGGTGCCGGGGCCGTGGCCCGGCTAAACAGCATCCTGGTGGCAGGGCCTGGAAACCAACTGGATGTCGGCTCCCGGGTGGTACTAAATGCCCCCGGCACGCGGGCCGAGATCATTTCCAGGGCCATTGTCGTGGGAGGCAGCATCGTGGCCCGCGGGGAGCTGATCGGAAAATTTCCCGGCATCAAGGCCCACTTGGAATGCAAGGGCTTGATTCTGAAAGACGGGCTGATGCATGCCATCCCGGAGTTGCAAGGTTTTGTCCCCGGCGTCGAAATGTCTCATGAGGCGGCGGTGGGTAAAATCGACCGCCGGGAGATCGAATACCTCATGGCCCGGGGTTTGGACGAGGAAACCGCCGTATCCACCATCGTGCGGGGTTTTCTCAACGTCGATATCGAGGGACTGCCCCCGGGGCTTTCCCAGCGCCTGGATCAGGCTGTCTCCGAAACCCAGAAGGACATGATGTAGGCCATGGAGATTCAACCCCAAACCTGTGGCATCTCTTTTCCCGAAAAAGTCCGGCTGTTTTCCCAGGAATATCTAAAGTGTTGCCTTTACCTTGCCGGGATTCAAGAGCCCCGGCACGCGTTTACCAAAAAATTGTATTCCACCATGGTCTCGACCAGCCAGTTGCTGGAGGATCTTCTGGACTTTCACGGCGCCAAAAATAACAAGAACTGGTATAATTACCGGGAACTGACGGCCGCCGTGCGCCACCTGAGCCTTGCCGGATACAGCCTCAAGCATCTGTCCAACAGGTTGTTCTTCTATGAGCTTTCCGGTATCGAAGAGTTCGAAAAAGAAGGCGAGCGGACCCTGATGTTCTTAAACGGTGTGCTCATGAAGCTGGCTCCGGTGATTTTGCAGGAAGCCAGGCGGCTGGAGATCGATTTTCCAGAGGAGCGGTTTTTCGAAGGGGACTTTCCGGGGGTGAACACCTCCGAGATGCTTGCCTTTGACATCGATGACGAGGACAAGGACCAGCAGAAGAAAAATATCGTCAAGATCGCCAGCGAGTTTTTAAGCATCGCCGACGCCTTCGATCAACTCGATTTCTACGAGCCCTACGGTATGGATGAGATTCTATCCCTGGTTCCGGATCGGGTCAACGAGGTGGAGACCCGTCGCTTCGAGATGCTGGTGCACAACCTCCAGAGTTCTTTTGACACCTATGTGATCCATGGCGGTTACCGGTTTGGAAACCGCAAGCTGAAACAGCTGCGCGGCTTTTTTTCCATTGTTTTCCACATGCTCCAGATAAACGGGCGGCTGCTGCACTTTTACGAGCGGCACCTGCACGACGCCGGCTACAAAAACACGTACAAGCAGGTGCGGGATCGGCTCGCGACTTTGATCGTCCCGGAGGTGCTGCTGGACCGGATCGTCAACTACGGGCTCTACCACGTGTGCCATTTCCTCAACTCGGGCAAGAAATTGGCCCGGGAGATCTTAAACGAAAATATTGAACGGTCTGCCATCACCGTGGGTATTCCGGTAAAACTCGGGTTTCACAGCCGCCCGAGTCTGCTGGTGGCAAAGATCGTGCAGCATTACGGCGGGCAGGTGGAACTGGTCGTGGGCCAAGACCGCTTTGATGCCAGCAGCGTACTGGACATCCAGTGGGCCGGGGGAAAAATCCAGAAGGAAGGCATCACTGAGGTGACCTTCGAAGGCGACACCCGGGCCCTTGAGGATCTCGCCGTGCTGGCCGGGGTCAATTACGGCGAGGACACCATGGGAAAGGGTGTGCCGTTTCCCAAAGAGCTCAAATACCTCAAATAGGAAACTCCATGGTCACGGCCATCATCGTTGCCGGCGGCGCCGGCACCCGGATGCCAGGCGGCGTTCGCAAGCAGTATAGGACTCTGGCCGGCCGACCGGTGCTGACTCACACCCTCGAGGCGTTTTGCGGCTGCAACCTGGTGGATCGTATCCTGGCCGTGGTGCCCGGAGCCGATTTGGCCTATTGCCGCGGCGAGATCCTGGCTTGCTTTGGCCTCGACAAGCGGGTGCAGCTGGTGCCAGGGGGGGGCCGCCGCCAGGAATCGGTGCGAAACGGGCTTGAGGCCGCCGGGGCAAAGCCTAAAGACATCGTCGTGATCCACGACGGGGTCCGCCCCCTGGTCACAGTCGATCAGATCCGCGGCTGCATCGACGCGGCCCGTCGCTGGGGGGCCGCCGTTACCGCCGTACCGGTGGTGGACACCCTCAAGCGGGTGGATGCCGCGGGCATGGTAGAAC
>JBJKSK010000309.1:0-2703 GCA_046704125.1 Desulfobacterales bacterium
TCTTTGAACATAAATAAAATCTGCTCGATCGGCAACAAGTGCGATGTCAATGAAAACGATTTGCTGGAATACTTCGGAAACGATCCCGAGACCGACGTGATCTCCATGTATCTGGAAAGCATCGCCGACGGCCATAAGTTTGTCAAAATCGCCAAACAGGTCGCCGCCAAAAAGCCGGTGATCTTTCTAAAGGGCGGGCGCACCGAAGCCGGCGCCCAGGCGGCCATGAGCCATACGGGCTCCATGGCCAGCAACTCCAGGATCGTGGAGGCGGCCATCCGCCAGACCGGGTGCATCAAGGCCGACGATTTTACCGAGATCAAGGACTTCGCCAAGGTGTTTTCCACCCAGCCGGTTGCCCGCGGCAACCGCGTGGCGATTGTGACCGCCGCGGGAAGCGTCGGGGTGGTGGTCTCGGATATCTGCGCGGAGCACGGGCTGGCCATGCCCAAGCTGAGCCCCGAGACCGTGGCGAAATTAAAGGATGTGTTTCCATCCAACATGCCTCCGGCCAACCCCGTGGACCTGTGGTACTCCATCGAGAAGCTCGGGCTGGTCAAGACCCTGGAGACCACCCTGGCCGCTCCCCTGGAGGATCCCGGCATCGATGCGGCCGTCCTGATTCTGGCGGGCATGAAGTACACCATGCCGGTGCTGGATGAAAAAACCGTCCAGAAAATTACCGCCAAATACGGCAAGCCGGTTATCGTGTGCATGCTGGTGGGCTACAACGAATACAAAAACCGCATCATGGAAGAACTGGGCCGGGACCTGCCGGTGTTTACCTCCATCTTATCCGGCGTCAAGGCCTTGAGCAAACTCTGCGAGTACGGCCGCAGGCAACGGCAAAGCGCCTGAAAGGAAAATCCCGTGGCTTTTGAAACCATCATTTATGAGAAAAAAGACGGCATCGCCATCATCACGTTTAACCGGCCCGAGGCCATGAATGCGCTAAACATCCAGATGCGTGCCGAATTCCGGGATGCCGTGGCCGGCGTGGCCGCAGACGACGGCATCCATGTGCTGATTCTCACCGGTGCCGGAAAAGCCTTCGTGGCCGGATCCGACATCAAGGAATTTGCCCGGACCACCCCGTTTGCGGCGCATCAAATCGTGCGGCTGGCTACGGTGGTGGAGAAGCTGGAAAAGCCGGTGATTGCCGCCGTCAACGGGTATTGCCTGGGAGGCGGCTGCGAGATCGCCATGGGCTGTGACATCATCATCGCCTCTGAAAAGGCCAAATTCGGCCAGCCCGAGATCAACCTGGGCATCATCCCGGGAGGCGGTGGCACCCAGCGGCTGCCCAGGCTCATCGGCTCCTGCCGGGCCAAAGAGCTGATTTTCACCGGAGACATCATCGGCGCCGGGGAAGCCGATCGCATCGGTCTGGTCAACCGGGTGGTGCCCGTGGATGCCTTGATGGCCACCGCCATGGAGATGGCCGGAAAGATCGCGGCAAAAAGCCAGGCGGCCTTGCGCCTGGCCAAGACCGCTGTCAACCAGGGGATGCAGACAGGCCTGGAAGCCGGCCTGCAGTACGAGCAGGAGCTATACAGCCTGGCGCTGACGCTGGAAGACAAGACCGAAGGCGTGGCCGCGTTTATCGAGAAGCGATCGGCGCAGTTTAAAGGCAGATAGCCTGCGATTGTCCGGGGTATTGGCCCTGATTTGAAGTGATCCAGCAAGTTATTCGAAGCACCCAATTAAGGAGGAAAGGTTTATCATGGAAGCAAAGGCCACCATTGAAGGAAAAGTACCGGAGCTGCCCGATCTCATCGCCTGGGCCGCCGATGGCATCCGACTCCAGAGTGCCAGATGCGGCAGCTGCGGCACGTATTTTTTTCCGGCCAGCCACCACCAGCACCGGCCGGGGTGCTCCCGCCAGGGGGTGCAGCCCGTGCTGTTGAGCAAGAGAGGAAAACTGGCTACCTACACCGTCCAGCATTACATGTGTCCGCCGCCTTTTAAAACCACGGGTGACATTACCCCCTACGGGATTGCCATGGTGGCGTTTCCCGAGGGGATCTCCGTGGCCGGGCTGATCATGGAAAGCGATCTCGATGCGCTTAAAATCGGCCTGGAGATGGAAACGATCCCCTATACGCTTTACCAAGGCGATGACGGAAACGATGTGATCACCTGGGCCTTTCGCGTCGTGAAATAGACGGTACAAAAAGACAACAGACGAGGTATCCAAAATGAGAGACGTGTATTTAATCGGCGTGGGCCTGCATCCCTGGGGTAAATTCGACGAAAAGGTGTTTACCCAGATTGGCGAAGTCGCCGTTTCCGAGGCGTTAAAAGATGCCAAAGTGGAGTGGAACCAAATCCAGGCCATCATGTCCGGCATTCTGATTTACGGCGGCAACGCCGGGCATCTGTCCGGGCAGTATATCGAAAGTGTCTTCGGCGAGACCGGCGTGCCGGTGGTCAATGTGTACAACGCCTGCGCCACCGGTTCGGCGGCGCTGCGCATGGCCTACAACAGCATCGCCGCCGGCGAAACCGATACGGCCATGGCCGTTGGTGTGGATATTTCCCCCAGAGGGTTTCTCAGCGCCAAATCCAATGACCCCAAGGCGGACCGGGACGTGCTGCGCTGGCGGATGGTCGGCATGCCAAACCCGGTGTACTGGGCCCTGGAGTGCCGCAAGCGGTTTGAAAAATACGGCGACACCCCGCAGGACCTGGCCGATATCAAGG
>JBJKSK010000310.1:0-3651 GCA_046704125.1 Desulfobacterales bacterium
TTGCTTTTCGCGTCGAATGTGGGACGCTCAATTTAGGTCCGAGTTGACCATCTTGGTCATCATCGATATATTTTGATTGTCCCTACCCCCCAAAATAGGTGTTTTCGTGTAAATTAAAGGTGGCGGGTGACCTGAACCGGAGGAATGGGGTCTATTTCAAGGATTCAAATCGATCTGCCGATACAGAAATCGCGTAAAAAGGCCATTTGGGGATGGACACTAACGAAGTTGGGAGAGGGTAGCGATCATGAAAATCGTGAATATTTCGGAAGCAAAAACAAACCTGTCAAAGCTCGTGACGCTTGTTTGTCGCGGTGAAAAAGTGGTGATCGCGAAAAACAATCTGCCTCTCGTGGATTTGGTGATTCATAAGCCCGAAAGCAAGAGAAAACTCGGTCTACTATCCGGCAAGGTGACGGTTCCCGACAGTATCATGGATGAAGACGCTGAAATTAATGCTATGTTCTATGGCCATGATTCATGAACATTATAATCGATACGCATATCTTCCTCTGGGCATTGGCGCATCCGGATAAAATAAGCAAAGCCAAACGCACAGAGTTGGAAGATCTATCTAATACAATTTACGTCAGTTCCATTAGCATCGCCGAGATCGCCATAAAAGCGTCTATCGGCAAACTCCGGATTGAGTTCGACCCCGTGGCCATGGCTCGGGAGAGTGGATTTTTGCTGCTTGATTTCGATTCCCAGTCTGCATTTTTACTCAAGGATTTACCCTTCCATCATAGAGACCCTTTTGATCGCATGCTGATTGCTCAGAGCATGACCACCCGTTTTCCCATCATGACTGAAGATCCGAAGATCACCTTATATGACTGTCAGGTGATTTGAGGAATCGATTTCGAAACCGCCGCCCAAAAAGCCTTTTCATTCACATAATTGACGAAACCGGACTCGTGATAGCGTGCCTCGCGATGGGGAAGCCGGTTGCAATTCAAGCCGGTTGCGGGAGATAATGACCACAATTCCGTTTGGGAAAGGGCAAATCGCGACAATTCGTTTCGTTCGTCGTTTGATGTCGCCCGTCGCGCGCGGTGGTGCCACGAGGATGTGGGCAGGAGGTGGTGGTATGCGGATGCGCTCGATCGCAATTCTGACCTCGGTCATTGCGCTGTTTGGCGTTCTTGCAGCAAAGCCGTCGGCCGCGGCCGCCGCGACGCGGGGCATCGTGGTCAGGGCGCGGGCAACCGGTGAAACCGTGGCAATGTATACCGGGAGCTACGCCCTCATCATCGGCGTTTCCGATTACACGGGCGGATGGCCGCCGCTGCCCGGCGTGAAGTCGGACGTCCGGGCGGTCAGGGCGGCGCTCGAAAAGCAGGGGTTCCACGTCGAGGTGGTGATGGATCCCGATCGCGACGGCATGGACCGCGCCTTTCGTTCGTTCATCGCCCGTCACGGCCAGCGACCGAACAACCGGCTCCTCTTCTACTACGCGGGCCACGGCCACACCATGAAGCTCTCCTACGGCGGCCAGATGGGCTACCTGGTGCCGCGCGAGGCCCCCAACCCCAATATCGATCCCACCGGCTTCCTGGATTCGGCGCTGGCCATGCAAACGGTGGATACCTATGCGCGTATGATTCAGTCCAAGCACGCGCTCTTTGTCTTCGACGCCTGCTTTGCCGGGGCCATCTTCAACGCCACGCGGGCGATCCCCCAGGTGATCGCCGAGAAGACGGGCCGCCCGGTGCGCGAGTTCATTACTTCCGGGACGGCCGACCAGGAGGTGCCCGACCAAAGCATCTTCCGGCGCGAGTTCGTGGCCGCCCTTTCCGGTGCGGGCGACATCGACCACGACGGTTACGTAACCGGCGCGGAACTCGGGCAGTTTCTGGAGACCAAGGTCACGAACTACTCCCGCGGCGCCCAGACCCCGCAGTACGGCAAACTGCGCGATCCGCTTCTTGATAAGGGAGACTTTGTCTTCGTGCTGCCTCATGCGGCGACCCACGCCGCCGCCAGCGGCCCGGCAAACATCGGCCGGCCGGCATCCGGCGGCGCCGACGAGGCGGTCTGGCGAAGCATTCAGAACAGCACCAATCCGATCGACTTCAAAACCTTTCTCGCGACCTTTCCCCGCAGCCCCCTGACACCCTTTGCCCGGGCGCGCCTCCAGGCCATCGGCGGCACGCCGACGGCGTCCGTGACGCCTGCGGCCACACCGGCCATGCATTTCAGTTACGATTTTAAAGGCGGCCCGTACGTGCGGCGGATGAGCGGCGTCGTCAAGGACCCGCGCGGCCTGTGGAACGCGCTCCAGGTCCTGAAACCCCCGCCGGGTGCGCACGGGGGCTACGGGCTGATCGGCGACGACCATCTCCTTGGAAAGGAGAACGGGTACGGATTGCGCCAGTTGGGTGCGGTGGCCCGCCGATACCTCACGGTCCAAAGCCTCTACGTCGAACAGCCGTCCGGATTTGCGAGCATCGGCGTCCAGTCCGGCACGTTCACCAACGTCGACGAACTGAACGACACCACCCTCGGATGGGTTCTTTTCGACCTGCGGGACAAGCTGGAGAAGGATTTGAAAAATGTCGTCTATTGATTCCGGGCTGTATTCAAGATGAGCGATTTCAACGTATCCAATTTGGTGTTTGGATCTTTTCTCCAATTTTTTCGATGTTCATCAATTGCTACCCAAGCCCTGCAACCGCCCCGGCGAAAGGATGAGTTTTGAAATTCGCCACTCCTGTTTCTCATCAAATTTCAGTGAGCTGACTCGCACAAGAGTACGGTATTAAAGCGCCGATTTGCGAATCCATCCATATCTTTTCTCGATGCGCGGCCTCATAAACCTCCTGCTCTTCCGGGAACGTTTCGGCCACGCGCTGAATAATACGTGCCTCTTCGGGAGAGAGAGCCTCGGCATCCTTTACGTCCGATTTCTGGATCGGCGTCACCAGGTCTTTGTAATTGTTCAGTTGAGGACCGTAAGTGATGGCGGCATAACTGGCGCCGGTAAGTCCTTTGCCGAGTTGCCGGAACGCGAGCATGTCCGCGTACCATAAATATTTCGCTAAAAATAAAAATTTATCCCCGGATTTGAGCAATCTCCTGCCAAGGATTTCCTCAAACGTGTTGGCTACCAGTTTAATCCTGGACAGGCTGATTTCCCGGTTGCCGGTATAATTGTCGGAGTGAATGTTGCATTGCAGCTGCATCCGCAACGCATGATCCATGGACTTGCTTTGGATCATACCCGTCTCCCAGCGTTTGATGCTGGCGATGCCGATGTTCATCATCTCGGCCAATTGCTGTTGGGTAAGCCCTCTGGCCTCTCGCAACGATCTGATTTCCTGGCCGCTCAGAAGGCCAACTTTTGTCCGATAAGCATCCGCTATTGCACGTTGCACATTTCCTGCGGATTGCACCGTTCCGGCTTCAAGACCGCATTCCGGGCAAACGAATGCCTCGGCGGTGTATTCAATATCAACGCCCTTAAACGTTTTCTGTTTGTTTATTTTTTTTAGCTCCATCGGGCCATGCCCTTTGGGGCAATTCAACGTTTTCATGATGGTTTCTCCATTGGTCGATCTTCATGCAGAGACACCAGCCAAAGCGATCCTTCAATTAAGGCGAATTTGAAATACACCCTGCATGCAAAGCGGCGGCTCTCGACCACAAAAG
>JBJKSK010000311.1:0-6154 GCA_046704125.1 Desulfobacterales bacterium
CCCCTGGGCCAGCAGATCGATCCGGTTAAACGTTTCCCGGTCCAGCAGCTGGTTATCCAGGCTGACATACAGAATCGCTTCGAGCCGGGCATTGGCCCCCTTGGCCGACTTGAGCTGGCGATAAGCAAACTCGCCGCTGGATTCTATGGCCTCGGCCAAATCGGCCACAATCGACACGGCCTGGGTTCTCATCTCGTCCCGCAGCCGGGAATCAACTGAAAAGCTCTCGGCGGCCGTAACGGCGTAGATCGCAGCGGCAAGCTCCCTGGCTCGTTTCCATGCATCGCTTTCTTCAAAACGCTCCATCTCCTTCATGGCCTGCTTGCGCTCTGTGCCGCCCACACGAGCCTGAATCACGACTCTCGGCCGGCCTTGTTGAAAATAACGGTGAGCCTCAAAAGACACTGAAACGGCATCTATCGATGGTTTCTGCGGTGAGATGCCGCATGTTCCGAAAAACACCGGCTCCCGGTGCCTGATTCCCTTTTTCGCTTACCATAGCGCCTCGATCGTTTTCTGTGCAACAATTGTCCTCAAAAATCGATCGAACCCACTCAAAACAAGGCAGAAACCGGCTTGCCTTCACGCAGCCGGATCGCAGTCAGCAGCCCGACGGTGCCTGTCATCATGTTATCGCCCCAGGGAGCGCCATAGACCATGGGAAGGCGGGAATCGGCGACCATCCGCCGCTGCGGGCCAGTGGCCAGAATCGTTTCCACCCGATCAAACCCGATGGCTTCCCGGATCCAGGCGCCGTGGCCCCCCTCGGCCAGGATCGTCTCGTGGGACAGCCGCCCGTCGGCCAGGTCCCGCAGGAGCTGTTCCAGCCGCGGCAACCGGATATCCTGGGTATGATACTCGAAAAATCCAGCCAGTCGACCGTCGCTGATCGCCGCCCCCACGGTATGGGACGTGGCGATATCCAGGACCAGAGACGGCGCCGAGCGGCAGGCCGGATCCATGGACGCGCCGAGAATCGCCGCCATCCCGGAGTCCATCACGAAGATCCGGTCACAATCCAGTTGAGCGGCCTCGGCGGCGATAGACCGAAGCCGGTTGAAGGATTCCGGCACGTCACCGCTGTCGTAAAGCAGTGCCTGCGGCGCCGGGTCTTTTTCCAGCACCCGGGAAAAACACCGGTGCCAGAAATCCAGATGCGAAACGCCTTTGGGGGCCTCGCCGTGATCCTGGGCGCAAACCCCCACCACCTCAAAGGCGAAACCGACCCCAAAGGCGCGAACCATCTTCCGGATCCGGTCAGGCTCCACATCCCCCAAGACAACAGGATGCAGGCTCTCATCGCCGGAGAGCGCCCGGGCCTGCTCGTCGGAAACCACCTCGATACCCGCGGCCGACACGCGCTCCAGGTCATGGTGCAAGGTGGCGGCCGCGGACACCGACATGACCACCCGGTTGGATTCGGCCCGCTGTTTCAGCATCCGGGAAACCGGGCCACCGCCCATTTCGTGCCCGGTGACGATAAGGTCCCCGGAAACGGCGACAATCTTTTCCGCCAGAGTCTTGACGGGAGAGCGGACCACCGCCTTGTAGTGAATATCGGAAACATCGTCGTAGTAGAGCATATCCAGGGTTCCTGCCCCCACATCCAGCAACAGGTATCGGCTCATGGACGCTATCCTTTCTCCAATGAAACAAGTTACAGGGTTTTGACATAGCCTGGAAGCACGGCCCGGGTCAATCCGGTTTCCAGCCTTTAGTGGAAAACGCCGGTGGTGGCAATTTTCCCCATGCTGGGCTATATTGCCGCCATAAAACGAGTCGATCGCCTTGACCAAACCAACTTCTGTGGAGCCGTTTTCCGCATTGAAGAAAAAGACACTGAAATACACCGCCATCGCAACTGGCCTGGTTCTCCTGATGGGAATCGTGGCGGCCACCACCGTTTTCTGGGGGATCAATACCGACACGGCCCGGAATCTGATCCTGGCGCAGGTCAACCGGCATATCCCGGGAACCGTTTCCGTAAAAAGAATGCGGGTGTCGTTTTTCCGGGGGGTCATCGCACTGACCGGCATCGGCCTGACGGACCCCGGGCAACATCGCGTGGCCGCCATAAGGGGGCTGCGCATCCAATGGGCATGGCGCCCGCTGCTGGAAAAGACCTTTCTCATCGAACACATCCGTATCCAGGCCCCCGAAGTGAAACTGAACATCGGCCCCGACGGCCGGCTCAATATCGAAAATGTCTTCAGCCAACGCGGACCCGGGACATCTGAGCCTCCAGGGGCCGTACCGGGAGTCCCGGTCAACGTGGCGGTAAAAGACCTGCAAATCACAGACGGATCCCTTCAATTCAAAGATGAAGCCAAGCATCTTGCCATCGACGCGCTGGCCATCAATGCAAAAGGCGGCGGGAACCTGGCCGCAGGGCACGCCCGCCTGGCTTTGCGCATCGGGGGGGCCACCGTGAAAAGCCCCGCGGTAAAAGACCGTTTCAAGGCGCTTGAAATCGCCGCCACGCTTGCCGATGGCCGCATCGGGAATCTTCAGGTCAGCGCTGCCGCCCCTTTCGGCAAGATGAAGATAAAAGGGGCCATCGATGCGCTGTTTTCCCGGCCTCGGGTCGATCTGGACCTGGACATGGGGATTTCTCTATCCGAACTTTCCCGGACGTTGGCCTTGAAACGGCCGCTTTCCGGCCAGGTGGCCGCGCACCTGACGATAAAGGGCGCACCGGATGACCCCGAGGCCCATCTGGCGCTAAGCGTCGACCGGGGGAGGGTTTTCGGGGTTCGGCTCGATTCCCTGTCGTTTTCCGCGGGGATGTTGCATCGGATGGTCACCCTGGATGCCGCCACGGCGGCCATAGCCTCCGGAAGCGTCGAGGCGACCGGCCGTCTTGATCTGGCCGGGATTTTCCCCCACGGGTTTTTCGCTCCTGCGAAAAGCATCGATGCCATCGCCTATCAGCTCGACTTAAGACCCGAGGATATCCACCTCGATCAGCTGGTCTCGGGGCCATCGGCTCCCCGGGGAATCGTTTCCGGCCAGCTGACACTTGCCGGAAACGGTCTTTCGGCAGACGCCCTGTCTGCCCAGGCCGCCTTAACCCTGTCCGGCAGACACATGGGCGGGGTTTCAGGGGTAGCCCCGGTGGATCTGAAGGCCAAGGTAAACGCGACGATGGCCCGAGGAAAGATCACGATAAAACAGCTTGCCGCCCGAATCCTTGACCTGCGCCTGGCCGCAGCCGGGCACGTTGATCTGGAATCGAAAGCCCTCTCCGGCCGCCTTTCCCTGAAAGCGCCGAATCTCGCCCCTCCCTTGAGGGCCATCGGCATCCCGGGTGTAGCCGGAAAACTGGGAATTTCCGGCAGCTTCGGGGGAAGTCTTTACCGGCCGGTCTTCGATCTGAAAATCGATGGCACACGTCTCAAGGCTCGCCGCGTCACCATCGGTTCCGTCCAACTGGCCGCGGCTCTGGATCCCGAGGGCGACCTGAACATTTCCCGGCTGACATTGAAAAATCAGGGCTCGCTGGTAACGGCCGCGGGCCGGGTGAGGCTTTTTTCAGCGCCTCATGTTCTTGATTCGGATCCGCCCGTGAACTTTCAGGCCACCGTGAAGGGATTTCAGGCCAAAGACTTTGTGGATCAAAAGATCGTATCGGGCACGTTAGACGCCGTGCTCAAGATCCACGGCAAGGCCAAGGCGCCACAGGCCCAACTGAGCCTGACCGGGGAAAACCTGGCCGGTGCCGGATTTCATCTCGGAAATATTTCCGCCAGGCTGCACCTGGCCCGTGGCAAACTGACGGCTCAAGAAATCATGATCGTTAACCAGAAGTCCCGGATAGAACTCACGGCCGCCGCCCAGGTGCTGAAACCGGAAAGCCTCACCCTTTCCCCGGATCCCCTTTTTCACGCCTCGTTAAACGGCGATTCGGTGCTTATCCAAGACTTTTTTGCGCCCATCAAAGGGGTTCTCACCCTGAAGGGACATGTCGAGGGGCGCGTGAGCCACCCCAGGGGATGGCTTCGGGTGCGGGGAAAACACCTGGAAATTGCCTCGCAGCCGATAAAGAGGCTGGAGATACAGGCCAAAGTCGAGGACCGGCGCGTGGCCATCGACAACCTGGCCGCATCGTTTGGCCCCCAGGACAAGGTCACGGCCACCGGCTGGCTGGACTTGGACCGCGAGTTTGAGCTGCGTTTGAAATCCGATGGGATTTCGCTGGCGGCCATCCATGCCCTCAAGCCGTACCCGGACATCGGCGGCCGGCTGGCTCTGGACGTTTCGGCCAAAGGCCGACTGGATAACCCGAGCGGGTCGGCCGACATCTGGCTCAAGAATCCACAGGTCAACGGCCACCGGCTCAAAGACGGCCGGTTTCACCTGACGTTGGCCCACGGCCGGGCCCAATTTTCCGGCCAGATGGATTTTGGCGTCACCGGAGACTATAATCTGAAAAACCGGGACTTTCATGCCCGGTTGAGTCTCGACGGCACCCGTCTGACCCCTTATTTTCTTATCGCCGGCCAAAAACAACTCGACGGGGTGGCCACAGGCGACTTCCAGGCGGCCGGGAACCTCGATCGACTGGCCGATGTCGAGGCCTCGGCCAATGTCTTGTCCATGGCCTTGACCTTAAACGGCCGCCAGCTGCTGCAGACCCGGGGGCTTCGGGCCAATTTGGCTCATGAGGCCCTGGTGCTGGAACCGGTGAACTTTAAAATTCTGGACAAAGGGGTTCTGTCGCTTGCCGGGCGCGTGGGCCTTCAGGGACCGCTGGATCTGACGGCCAGAGGCCAAATACCTGTGGCCGTGGCCAAAACGTTCACCGACCGGGTGCCCGATATGTACGGAACCCTTACCCTTTCGGCGCGGCTGGTGGGCACCCGGAAACAGCCGAATCTTTCCGCGGACATCGGGCTTGAGGATATCGGATTCACCGTTCCGGGTCTGGCCCAAAAACTGGCCGGGCTAAACGGCACCCTTCACATCACCCCCGAGGCGGTCCTCGTCAAAAATATCAGCGGCCACCTGGGTTCAGGACATTTTGAGTTTGGCGGGCGGCTGGGATTGGCCCGGATGAAACCCGGGGCCGTCAATCTCCATTTCAAGGCGACCGCGCTTCCGGTCATCGTTCCCGGCACCTTGAATGCGACGTTCAATAGCGATCTCACCTTGACCGGAACTCCGGAAAAGACCACCCTTCACGGCGATGCCGTGCTGGTGGACGGCACCTATACCAAAGATATCAACCTGAGTCTGCTCCAAGCAGTGGGCCATCGCACCCGCGCGGTAGCGGTGGCACCAAAGCCCATCACCCTGCCCTATTTGAAAAACCTGAACCTGAATGTTTTCGTCAAACGCCGCAGCCCGCTTATCGTGGACAACAACGTCGCGCAGCTGGAAATCAGCCCCGATCTGCGGCTTTCCGGAACCCTGAACCAGCCCGTGATCCTCGGCCGGGCCACCATCGACCAGGGAACGGTCACTTACCGGGGAAAAACATTTACCGTGACCAAGGGGGCCATCGATTTTCTCGATCCATACCGCATCGAACCGACCCTGAACATCTCCAGCCAGGCTCAGATCCGGACCTGGACCATCACGCTCAACATCTCAGGGCCCCCGGACAACCTCCGGTTTACCTTGAGCGCCAATCCCCCCCTGCAAGACGCCGATATTTTGTCTCTGATCCTGGTGGGGCGCACCACCCAGGAATTGATCGCCTCACAAGGCGGGACCAGCCAGTCGGCCTCGCAGATGCTCGCGCAGTTTCTGGCCTCGACCTTTGCCAACGACATCAAGTCCACCACCGGCCTGGATATCTTCAAGGCCGAAGCCGGCGGCGGAAATACCGCCAACAGCTTAAAGGTCACCGTGGGCAAAAACCTGTCGAAACGCTTGACGCTCAAATACCAAGTCGACACCCAGGCCGGATCGATGACCCAAAAGGCCATTGCCGAATACAAACTTCTGGAACATATCCTGCTCAGTGGGTTTCAGAACAACAATGGGGTTTTCGGGGGTGAGCTGCAGCTGCAATATGAATTCCGATAGAAAAGCGCAAAACACGCCTGAAAACACACCCGCCCCCCGCCCGGGCGTTTGGGGCGGATATGCAAAAGCGTTGATTCTGCTGGCGGTTGCCGTCCTGATGCTGGTCCTTACCGCCTTGCGGGCA
>JBJKSK010000312.1:0-4841 GCA_046704125.1 Desulfobacterales bacterium
CTTCAACGTGTTTGAAATCGATGTCGGGGCCAGGGGTCAGGGTCAGTTCCAGGCTATAGACAAAAACAGGTGCCTCACGGCGGCTTCGGGCGTCCACGGAGCGTCGAAACAGTTTCACATCCAGCACCCGATCCGGAGAACACCCCAGCATGTCGGCGGCGACTGACCGGATATCTTCAGGCTGGTGATCGATTGGCAGCGTGACTTGGTGGATGCGAAGTCGCATCTAAGTTTCCTTTTGTTGCGTTCAACATGGATGTACAGGAAGAATGAAATTTTTGCGATTGATTTTTTCCAAGGAGAACTCTTAAAGTAGAGGGACTTCCCCGGTAAACCTACATCCTAACAGGGGTTTTCTGATGGCACATCACATCGTGAAATCCGGTTTTCAGAGGCTTTCTGAACGATTGAACCGGTTTCCCCAGGGGGCGCCGGCTTCGGATTTGCTGTTCCGGATTCTTGAAATGCTTTTTGACCCAGAGGAGGCCCGGCTGGTATCTTTGCTGCCACTTAGGCCATTTCCATTGAAAAAGGCCGCCCGGTGCTGGAAAATGACCCGGATCCGGACGCGCAAGGTCCTGGATCGGCTTTGTGACCGGGGCCTGCTGATCGATATCCAGCAAAACGACCACAGGCTTTATTGCCTGCCGCCTCCCATGGCCGGTTTTTTCGAGTTTTCGCTGATGCGGCTTCGTGCAGATATTGATCAAAAGGCGCTGTCCGAGATGTTTTACCAGTATCTCAACGTGCAAGACGATTTTATCCGGGCGCTGTTTCTGGAAGGTGAAACCCAACTGGGGCGGGTTTTTGTCCATGAGCCGGTCCTTGATGGGCAAACGACCTTGGAAGTGCTCGATTACGAGCGGGCCACCAAGGTCATCCGGACGGCATCGCATATCGCCGTGGGGGTGTGCTACTGTCGGCACAAGATGTTTCACGTGGGTCGGGCCTGCGCGGCGCCCCGCGAGATCTGCATGACCCTTAACTCGGCCGCTGACTCCCTGATTCGCCACGGGATCGCCCGACGGGTGGAGGTTTCCGAGTGCCTCGATTTGCTGGAAACGGCCTATGCCCATCATCTGGTGCAATTTGGGGAAAATGTCCGGGAAGGGGTCAATTTTATCTGCAACTGCTGCAAGTGCTGCTGCGAGGCGATGATCGCCGCCCGGAAATTTTCTCATCTCCAACCGGTTCATACCACCCATTTTTTGCCCGTGATCAACCAAAGCGCATGCACGGGCTGCGGCAAGTGCGCCGAGGTCTGTCCGGTACAGGCCGCTGTGGTGGTTGCCGATCTTGACCATGATCATCCCAAGAGACGGAAGGCAGCGGTGGATGAGGCGATTTGTCTGGGCTGTATGGTCTGTGCCCGGGTCTGTCCCGCATCGGCCATTACGCTTGCCCCCCGGCCCCAGCGGGTGATCACCCCGCTAAACACGGCACATCGAACCATGATGATGGCCATCGAGAGGGGAAAGTTGCACTACCTTCTTTGCGACACCCAGATGCTTTCCAGCCACCGGGCCATGGCGCTTTTGATCGCCTCGATTTTGAAAATGCCTCCGGTCCAGCAGTTGATGGCCCGCCGTTTGGTCAAATCCCGTTACCTGGAAGCATTGATTCAAAAAATCGATCTCGGAAGCCTCGAAAATTCCAAGCCTGTTTCGGCCGGACCCGGCCCCCCCCTGCCGCTTCAAGGATAAACAGCATCCCGAGGCGCCAGAAGCCCTGCCGGGGTTTTTCCACCGCTGCACCAACCCATTATTTCATCCCGCCAATGTCACTATACCCGCAAGGCGAGGCAGAGCCCATCGCGTTCCGGGGAATGAAACGGGAGAAAAGCCAGCAGATGAACACATTCCCAGCCCGGGTCGTTTTTGATGGTATGGTTAAACTCGGCGGCCTCGGCAAATGCCACGTTGTCGGCTACCAGCAGCCCGCCGGACTTCAGCAGCCGGTGGCACGCGGGCAACGCCTGCGCATAAAATGGTTTGTCGACGTCCATAAAAACCAGATCAAAAGGGGCTTTCATATCCGAAAGCGCCTCGGGAACCGTTGCCTCGATGACCGTGTCATCGTCGCCGAAGCCGGCTGTTTCAAGGTTTTTGACCGCCCGTTGGGCCATGATCGGATCTTTTTCCAAGGTGATCACCTGGCCATGGGTAGCCCGGGCGGCCAGGGCAAGAAACAACGTGGAATATCCTGTGGCGGTTCCAAGCTCCAGAATTCGACCTGCTCCGGTAAGACGCGCCAGAAGGTAGAGCAGCTGCCCCACGACAGGGCCGATGATCGGGATATTTTCCCTTGCCGCCTCTTCTTCCAAAGACAGCATCAACGCGTCGCGGGCCGGAACAAATTGCCTGAAATACGATTCCAGATCCGGTATCATGGGGGACATGGACGCCTCCTAACCACTTGCAGCTTAAAACGGGTTAAATTTTGAGTTCAATCAACTGGGCATCGAGGGTTTTTCCCCGAATTTCGATTCGGGCCACGGTTCCCGGAAGGGTGAACCGCCGAGGGCCGGCACTTCCCGGGTTGAGATAGAGAATCCCGTTTTTTTGCTGTATGACGGGTTTGTGGGAGTGACCAAAGATTACCGCGGACACGCCGGCGGCTTCCGGGTCGATGTCCAACCGTTGCAAATCGTGGCGCATATGTACGAGCAGATCGTGGGCCCGAATGGTTTCAGAAGGCGGCAAAAGATTGGCCAAGGTCCCGTTGTCCATATTCCCCGCAACGGCCACCACCGGTGCGACGGCTTCCAGTGCCCGCAGGACGCTTATTTCACCGATATCTCCGGCATGAAGGATCATATTTGACCCAGCCAGGGCTTCAACGGCCTGGGGCCGCAGCAGCCCGTGGGTATCGGCGATCACGCCGATGCGGTAAAGCTTGTCGGTGTCTGAGGCCATCTGTCTCCCTGTTTTTCTTTTTTTGAACTTCAGCCTAAAGCTCAAGATCTAAGGCGTCGGCGATTTTTTGCGCTTGTCTTTAACGTAGATGGAAACGCCCAGGGCCGAATCGGATTTACGCCGATCGATGTCGAAAAGCTGAGAGGCCCGGATCAATTCTCCGAGCTTCTTGAACCCGTAGTTTCGCGGGTCGAACTCCGGGGCCTGATTGGCGATTTTTTGGCCCACGGAGCCCAAATAGGCCCAGCCGTCTTCGTCGGTGGAATCCTCAACGGCGTTTCGCAGCAATTTGACCAGCTTGGCATCGCTTTTCACGGCGTTGGTGGCGGGCTTCACGGTGATTGCCACGGCCGTATCCTCCTGCAAAATCTCGGTGTAGATGAATTTGTCGCAGGCGCCCACAAAAGGCTTGGGAGTCTTGTTTTCTCCGAACCCGTAGACGATCAAACCGGCTTCCCGGATTCGGCAGGCCAGGCGGGTAAAATCGCTGTCGCTGGAAACGATGCAAAACCCGTCGAGTTTTTCCGTGTAGAGCAGATCCATCGCATCGATGATCATGGCGCTGTCCGTGGCGTTTTTGCCCACCGTGTAGCGAAACTGTTGGATGGGCTGGATGGCAAACTGCAGCAGGGAATCCTTCCAACCCTTGAGTTGCGGGGTGGTCCAGTCACCGTAGATGCGTTTGACGCTGGCCACACCGTATTTTGCGATTTCCCCCAACAGATCGGCGATAATCGACGGTTGGGTGTTGTCCGCATCGATGAGCACGGCCAGCTTTTTCTGGCTTTCTTCCTGTTTCATGGGTTTTGACGCCTTGTTTTTCGGTGACGATGGCTTTTTGCCGCCGCTTTCCCGCCGGGTCCTTTTCCACGAAGATCGATTCCCCGGTAAAGGGGTCGATTCCCGTGACAACCATCAGGCTCGACCATGTCGACGGGGTGGGGGTGAAAATCTGGACCTGCTCGGCGACAATACCCAGTTTGCGGATCATGACATCGCGAAGGCCCATCATATGGGCCTCGGTGCATCCCGGGTGAGCGGCGATAAAATAATAAGTCAAAAACTGGCATTTTCCCGACTCGGCGGTTGCCTTATCGAACATCGCCTTGAAGGTCAACAGCGCTTCGGGTCCTGGCTTTCCCATTCGACGCAGCACCGAATCCTCGGTATGCTCCGGGGCGATTTTCATCTGGCCCGAGACGTGGTGACGAACCACTTGAGTCAGATACTGGTCGCCTTGCGCCGAATCGGCCAGCACCAGATCGTAGCGGATGCCCGAGGCGACAAAAACGCGTTTGACCCCGGGAAGCCCGCGCAGTTTTTGAAGCAGTTGTATCTGCGGCCGGTGATTGACCGCAAGTTGCGGGCAGATGCGCGGAAACAGGCAACGTCGGTTTTGGCAGGCGCCCTGTTGGATCTTTTTTTGACACTCGAAGCCGTACATGTTGGCCGTAGGACCGCCCGTATCCAGGATGTTGCCCTTAAATTCCGGCAGACGGGTCAGCGTGACGGCCTCGGCTAAAATCGAGGCTTCACTGCGCCAGGAAACCCGACGTCCCTGATGCAAGGCGATGGCGCAAAAGTTGCATTCTCCGTAACAGCCCCGGTGGGTGGTGATGGAGAATCGAATGGTTTCAAGCGCGCGCACCGCGCCCTGGCGGCGGTAAAAGGGGTGCAGATCCCGTTGGTAATCCAGCCCGTAGACATCATCTAAAGCCTGCTGAGACAAGGCGGCTGCCGGGGGATTCTGGATCAAAAAACGCGTGTCCTGGCGCTGGCACAGGGTTTTGGCCGTGATCGGGTCCATGTTCCGGTAAAACACCGTAAACATTTCCGCAAAGACCGCCGGGTGCAAAGAGACGCTTTCCAGGGAGGGAAGCACGATGCTGTCTTCCGGGCAGCTATTTGCGATATAGCACAGTCCGG
>JBJKSK010000313.1:0-4718 GCA_046704125.1 Desulfobacterales bacterium
GCTTTTTTGCCGGGCTTGCCGGAGGGTTTTTTGCCCATTTTATCGGCGTCATTACTCCCGACAGCATCATGGAGATCGCCAGGATGGGACTTCTCATCGCCATGTCGGTGATCGGCGGCATCGAAAGCCTCGCCGGCGCGGTGGTGGGAGCCGTCCTCGTAGAGTTTCTCGAGGAATTTCTCAGGGCTTTCGGGTTGTGGCGATTCGTTCTTTTTGGCTCGGTGCTGGTATTGGTCCTGAGATTTTCACAGAATGGGTTGATTTATCCTCTTTACCAGAAATTTGCCGGAACCGGAAAACCATCGAATGTAGCTTCCTGAGGACCAATCTTATGTTGGAGCTGACGCATGTGGCCAAAAACTTCGGCGGGATCAAGGCCGTGCACGACGTTTCGTTTACCGCCCGGGAAAATGAACTTCTCGGCATCATCGGCCCCAACGGTTCCGGAAAGACCACCACGATCAATATGATCAGCGGTGCCTTAAAACCCACGGGAGGCCAAATCCGGTTTCGAGGCAAACGCATCGACGGCCTGGCGCCCTATGAGATCGCCATGCGGGGAATCGGCCGAACCTTCCAGGTCACTCGGGTGTTTCGCCGGATGAGCGTCATGGAAAACATGATGGTGCCCGCCCTGGCCAAATCCGATCGGGGCAGCGAAACCGGTCAGAGAAAACGGGCATCGGATATTCTGCAGTTTTTGAAGCTGGACCGGCTTCGGAACTCCTATGCGCGTGACCTTTCGGGAGGTCAGCAAAAACTGCTTGAACTGGGCCGGGTGTTGATGCTGGATCCGGATGTGATCCTTCTCGATGAGCCGTTTTCGGGGGTTCATCCGGAATTGAAAATGGAAATCCACGATTACATTCGAAAAATGCACCAAGAGGGTCGCACCTTTATCATCATCAGCCATGATCTGCAATCCATCTTCGATTTGAGCCAGCGGTTGATCGTCCTTTTCGAGGGCAGAAAGATCTGCGACGGCACCCCGGAGGAAATCAAGGAGGACGAGCGGGTGGTGGAGGCTTACCTGGGAGATTGACGATGCTGAAGGTGCAGAATCTATTTGTCGGCTATCACAAGGACATCCACATTCTCCAGGGGGTCTCCATCGAGGTCCGGAAAGCGCAACTGACAAGCGTCATCGGGCCAAATGGAGTGGGAAAATCCACCCTTTTGAAGGCCATCTGCGGGTTTATCCGGCCCGACAGGGGCGCCGTTTTCTACGAAGACACCGACATCACCGGAATGGACCCCTACACCGCGCCTGAAAAAGGGCTGACGTACATCCCCCAGAGAAGAAGCGTCTTTCCCTATCTGACCATCGAGGAAAACCTGGAGATGGGCGCCTGGAGCTTCAGACGGGACAAGGCCCGGATTCGAAGGCGGATTGAAGAAAATTACGACCGGTTTCCAAATCTTGCCGAGAAGCGAAAGCAAATGGCCGGTTTTCTCAGCGGCGGCGAGCAGCGGATGGTGGAACTGGGCCGTTCGTTGATGGCCGAGCCACGGCTGCTTCTGGTGGATGAACCCACCGCCGGGCTGGCGCCCATCTTTGCCAGAGGCATCCGAAACAAGCTGGTCGAGCTCAAAAAAGAGGGAAAGGCGATTCTTCTGGTGGAACAAAATATTCGGGATGCCATCGCCATCGCGGACTATGTCTTTGTTCTGGACATGGGGAAAAACAAGGCCGAAGGCACCCGGGACCGGTTTGCCACGGATTTGAAGGATCTAGTCAAGGCATGGCTGTTTTAGGGGGCTTTTAAAAAGGAATCCTCATACAAATTCGATTTCAAGCTCCGGAAACTCCTTTTGAAACGCTTCTGTCAGGTCCCGTTGAATCGTGCCCATTATGGCCAGGGCAATCCCTGAACAGGACAGGCAACCTGGCCGATGCGCGAGAAAGTTGGTGAAGATATACATCTGCTGTTTTTCCTCGTTGTAGCGCACCCGCTGGATAATTCCGATACGGTCAAGGCTCAGACCGCTTTCAGGGTCCTTTACCCGGCTTAAAATGGCGGTAATTTTACGGGTCATCTGGGGCTCCATCGTTTTGGTCATCGGCTGATTCCTTTTTTTTGCTTCAGGGATGGATGATGCCGTCTCAAAAGACCTTACGCGAAATCTTCACATGGCGGTGTAAGGGATCGCAGACTATTATTCAAGATAATTCCCGGAAAGAAATTTTAAAGGGTTCCCGCAAAAACGGAACGAAAAAATCGATGCCCGATGATCGCAGGAAGTGCTGTCCGCCCGGCGAATTATCTCATTTGATCGTCTTGGTTCTAAAGATTTGACATTGACAGGGCCGTCTATAGCGCCTATAAAAAAATTTTGCCGTCGCCTTGAAAAGACGATGGCTCCGGCGGCTGATCCCAAGGGGTTTTGAACCGGTACGGGAAGGAAAACACAACTGGCGTACCGGAGCTACGCCGGTCAGGGGAACAATGGGCCAAGGGATAGACGATTACCCGGTGGTGTTGCAGGAAGACCTGGTCTGGGGCGATATGGACGCCTTTGGGCATATCAACAACAAGGTCTACTTTCGATACTTTGAAAACGCCCGGATCGCCTATTTTGAACGGGCCGGAATCTTCGAGCATATGCAGCGCAATCAGGTCGGCCCCATTCTGGCCTCCACCCGATGCGACTTTCGCCTCCCCCTTGCGTTTCCCGGAAAGATTCGAATCGGCACTTGTGTCGAAAATCTCCAGGAAAAACGCTTCACCATGAGGTATCAGGTCTACAGTGACACCTTGTCGGCGATCGCCGCAGAGGGCGAAGGGTTAATCGTTTACTATGACTACGGGCAGCGCAAGAGCTGCCCGATCCCGGAAATCATCCTGGCCAACATCGCCCGCATCGAATCCGGAGCCCAAAGCGCCCATCAATAGCAGTTTGCCTTTCCCAGCCCCCGTTTGCCGCGTCATCGCTCGGCAAAAACCAATGGAAGCCGAAAAAAGATCCGGGGCTTTCTGTCATCAAAGGCGTTTGAAGCCGATGGCCCCCGGGTGGACGCTATAGCAGGACCATGATGAAAGTCAGGGTTACCAGGCTTGCCAGGGTCGAAATCAGGACCACCGATGTGACAAAATCCGGAACGATATCAAATTCTTTGGAGATAATCGCCACGAGGATCGCAGCGGGCATCCCGGCCTGCAGGACCCCGGCGGCATAGTCTATGTGCCGCAGTTGAAAGGGAGCAGCCAGCAAAAAGGCGAGGGCAGGCACCAGCAGCAAGCGAAAGGAGGTAGCCACGACCGCCTCGAGGGAAAAGATCACCCGGTTTTGTTCTAAAAACTGCAGGCCGAGGGCAACCAGCATTACCGGAATCATGGCTTGGGCCAGAAGTCCGATTATCCGGTCAAACATCAGGGGAACCGCCACATGGCCATGCGCCACGATAAGGGCGGGAACCGTCGCCCATAGGGCCGGGGTTTTGATCAGGCCGCCCAGGGCGCCTCTCCGGCCGTCTCGTGCCCAGCCGGCGGCACTGACACAGACGATAAAGGCCGTGATTATGATAACGACGAAATAAATGGTGGCAGGAGCGATGGCGGCATCGCCCAGTCTGAATTTGACGACGGCCAGACCGACATTTCCGACATTGCCGAAAACGGTGATCATCATAAAAGCGGCGATCATCTCCCGGGAACAGCGCATCAGCCATCCGATGGCCGCGGCGACAAAAACCGCCAGCAGATGGCAGGCAATGATGAAGCAGACCATTTTTATCGTATTGGCAAAAGGAATTCTGGCGCTGCCAATCGCATGAAAGATGAAAGCCGGCACGAAGACATAATAGGCGACCCGGTTCAGTGTCTGCGCCTGCAGTCCCAGACGGCCTCCAAGGAGCCAACCCAGGATGACGATACCGAAAACCGGCATGATGACGTTTAGAAAAACCGAGAAAAATTCAGCCATGACGTGTGCCGTTTCCTCGAAAACATCGCCTGCGGTGCTGTTGTTGACAAGAGGCCAATGCAACCCCTTACATCATCAAACGGTTCGCAGGTCAAGAACAGACGTTTCGATTCAGGTAGCTGCCGCAACGGGGCCGCGCGGCGGCTGCGAGGGGTCCGTTCAGGCGTGCGGCCGAACACTCTGCTGCCGTCAGCGCCCCACGGCGTAGGCCTGCATCAGGCGCGGCGTGGCGCCCGCGCGCAGCAGTCCGTCGTCCTCGCGCCTCGCCGCGGTCAGGCGGCCGACGGTCCAGGGGTCGACCAGGTCGATCTCGTGTCCGCGCGCGCGGAGCACCATCAGCGTATCCTCGCCGATGTTCGCCTCGACGGTGATGTGCCCCGGCTGGCTCGCGCGCGGATGGAAAGAGCCCGGGAAATGCGTGGTGTGAAACAGCGGCAGGTCGATTGCCTCCTGCAGGTTGAGCCCGTAGTGCACGTGGCGCAGGAAGAACGAGATCTGCCACTGGTCCTGCTGGTCGCCGCCCGGCGTGCCGAAGGCTAGCCGCGGACGCCCCTCATTTAAGGCAATCGACGGCGTCAGCGTGGTCCGGGGGCGTTTGCCGGGAGCGAGCGAGGACGGCAGGCCCGGGACGAGCCAAAACATCTGTGCACGGGAGTTGAGGCAGAAGCCCAGATCCGGAATGATCGGCGAGGACTGCAGCCAGCCCCCCGAGGGCGTAATCGCGACCATGTTGCCCTCGCGGTCGATGACGTCGAGGTGCACGGTATCGCCGCGACGCTCGGACAGGTGTGCCA
>JBJKSK010000314.1:0-2936 GCA_046704125.1 Desulfobacterales bacterium
ATGCGGCGCCGTTCGACTTCAGGCCAGACTACCGGCCGGCTGCCGGCATCTCGCGGTACCTGTGCGGCACACAGTCCATCCTCGGCCTGGTAGCGCTGGACTGCGGGGTGGACACGCTTCTGGCGGCCGAGCCGCTGGGCGGCATGGCCGCGTTACGGGCCAAGTCGCTGCTGCTCACCGGCTTGTTCGCCCGCCTGGTGGAACAGCGCTGCGCGGGACACGGCCTGGCCTTGGTGTCGCCGCGCGAGACCGAGCGGCGCGGGTCGCAGGTCTGCCTCAGCCATGGGGAAAGCGCTTATGCGATGGTGCAGGCGTTGATCACCCGCGGCGTGATCGGGGACTTTCGCGCCGGGGACGGCGAGCGCCCGGACATCTTGCGCTTCGGCTTTACGCCGGCCTACCTCGGCTTTGCCGACGTGTGGAACGCGGTCGAGCAGCTGGTGCAGGTGCTCGAGACCGGCGAGTGGCGCCGGCCGGAGTTCCATCGGCGCAACGCGGTGACTTGAGACACGGGCCATCAACAATCATTAGACCGTCTTCAAGGGACTGGCACGGGGAAGCCACATCATGAAGAGCAGGTGGCCGAAGATTGGGACATGCTGCATCCGATGGCTGCGTCGGCAACCGGGGAACCGCCGTTGGCGTCGACGAGTCGGATGCCGGCCAGAATAAGGCCGGACTCGGATGTGTTGGGGCTTGAACCCATAGGCGACGTTTTTTCATTGTGCCTTTTCGAGCGATTTCCGGTACTGCTCCGTAGGCAGTATTTGCCACCTGTTGTTTTCCTGCAATTCGAGCACACGGTCGTGAAAATCCAATATACTGAGCCGGTGGCCGACGCTGATATAATGGATTTGCCCTTTCTGCAGCAGGCCGTAAAGATGAGCCTCGTTGGTGACATCCAGGGCGCTGGTGGCCTCATCCAAGACGGCATAGCCCGGGCGGTTGATCAGCAACCGGGCAAAGGCCAGCCGCTGCTGTTCCCCTAAAGACAGGACGTCGGCCCAGTCCAATTCGACATCGAATCCGCCGACCCGATCGGGCAGATCTTCCAGATTCACGGTTTTGAGGAATTTTTTCAATTCATCCTCCGAGATCTCATTTTCCAGTTTCGGATATATCAGCTGTTCCCGCAAGGAACCCAGGAGCATGTAGGGCCGCTGGGGTAGGAAGAAGGTATCTTCCAGCGGCGGCCGCGTGACGATGCCCTGCCCTTGGGTCCACAATCCGGCAATGGCTCTGAGCAGCGAGCTTTTCCCGACCCCGCTTTGGCCCACCACCAGCAGATTGGATTTGTTTTCCGGAGTCATGGTCAAATCTTGAATCAGGGTGCGCTGGCCGTTTGGCGTGATCAGGGTCATATGGCTGAGCGCAAATCGGTCTGCCGGCTCGAAGGTGATCCCAACCGGTGGTTTCCGGTCCGGCGCGATAGCCTCGGCAAAAAACGAAAGACGCTGTACTCCGGCGAGAAAATTGGTGATGGAGTCGATCTGGCCGACGATCAGGGACAGAGCCCCGTAGACCTGGGCAAAAGCAAAATTGGCTTGGACCATGTCGCCGTATTGGATTTTGCCGGAGAAATATTGGGGAAACAAGACCAGGAAAGGCAAGACCATCGGCAAGTAGCTGTAGGCCGTGGTGAAAAAGGAGAGGTTTCTCTGCCAGCCGATCAGGAGGCTGAAATTTTTCAGGACGTTTCGGAATCGGCTGCTGACCTGGTCGATTTCCGGCTTTTCTCCCTGATAGAAAGCGATGGATTCGGTGTTGTCGCGCACGTGGACCAGAGAGTATCGGAAATCGGCCTCATAGCGCAATTGATTGAAGTTTAGCCGCACCAGGCGGCGCCCGATCAGTGCGGTAAGCCCTGTGCCCACCGCCGAGTATCCCAGGACGACGCCGACCAACAGGGCGGATTTTGACCACAGAATGCCCGAAAAAGAGATCAGGTCCATCACGGAACCCAGCAGAATCAGTAAAAAAGACAGCGAGGTCCGGGTAAAGGTGCGGATGTCTTCCATGATCCGATGATCCGGGTTGTCGATCTGCCCCTTGGTTTCGACTTCGTAGTAGTTGCGGTTCTTGAAATAATTGGCCAGAAACTCGTCGGTCATATGTTCCCGCCAGCGCATCCCTAAATAGTCCTGGACGTAACCGTACAAGGCAACGATGGGAATGCCCACGAGAAAGCCGCCGAAATAGACGGCCACGAACATATAGGCCATACTCTGGTTTTTTTTCACGAGGGCGTTGGTAAAATAGTTGCCGACGTAGCTAAAGGCCACGTTGATGCCCGTCACGGACAAGGACAGCAACAACACTACGGCCAGCAGGCCCCAGGCCAACCGGCGCGAGCGCAGGTGCCGTCCAAACCGGGCGAAGACGGCCGCTGGTATGACCAAAACGGCCGCTACCAACCACATTTTGGAGGCAAAGATGCCTTTTATGACAGGCACCAGCCCCGATGTGATCTTGGCCGTCAGAGCCGGTGAAAAGTGGTCGGCGGTTAAGGTAAGGCCGGACACGATCAGGAAAAGCAGGCCGAAAAGAAAAGTCAGCAGCATGATCATCAACAGCAGAGTCACCCAGGCACCACCGGGGATGCCTGGGAAAAAGTAGGGTTGAGCAATGGTAACAAAGCGCAACCAAAGGGATTGCTTTTCTTTAAGGCTGTTTTTATCCATGGACTGTATTTTCTTTAGACTAGGGTGTTTGATATACGGCTACAAATCGACGAAAAAATGCAAACATGAGGAAACCCTCTGATGATGTACCTTGATCCTGATACCGTCAAATTCGGCGACTATACGTCGATTCCATTTTCCTTTCAACTCCTTCCAGAGAATAAAAGCTCACCAGATACGTTTTAAAGCCGGTGGGACGGGCAAAATACCAGAAACCGCTGCCATCAAAACTGCCTGGTCTGCCGTCTTTTGAAA
>JBJKSK010000315.1:0-4229 GCA_046704125.1 Desulfobacterales bacterium
GAAATCAAACAAGGGTGATTTTGGGTTGACAAGGATAGCCGGATTCAGTACAAGAACGCCTTGTTTGTCGGGCGGGAATAACTCAGTGGTAGAGTGCAACCTTGCCAAGGTTGAAGTCGCGGGTTCAAATCCCGTTTCCCGCTCCACACAGTCTGGCGGCATAGCCAAGTGGTAAGGCAGCGGTCTGCAAAACCGTTATTCACCAGTTCGAATCTGGTTGCCGCCTCCAAAAAAAATCGATGGGTTACCGGTAACCGGTAGCCCATTTTTATTTCCCAGCGCTGCAGCCGACGCTGCGAGGAAAGTGAACGGCCCCCCGTCGGCCTGTCTTAGTTGAACAGCCTGGAAAAGAAGCCGAGCCTGGCGACGTGTACCGGCGAGATGATGTCCACGCGGCCCACGGTTTCGTTTCCAAAGTGAAAGATCATTTCCCCGAGGCGCTGTCCCCTGGTGATTTCGGCTTCGAGTTTGGACGGCAAGACGATTTCTGTGCTCAATCGCCCTTTTTGGTTTCTGAGCACGGGGTAGCTGAAGTCTTTGGCGGCCACCCCCATGAGAAACTTGGGTTTTCCGTCGATAACGGCAATTTCTTTTCCGGCGCTCTGCCCGGCTTTGACCAGTTGGACGGACTCGTATCGGGCCATCCAGCTCATGAGCTTTTCCTTGATGATAAAGTTGCGCGTCTTGGCCGTGGGGCAACCCATGATCACCCCGATGAGCCGTACCCCCTTTTGTTCGACCGTGGCGGCGATGTTGAAGCCGGCTCTATAATAATAGCCGGTTTTGAACCCGTCCATGCCCGCCAGATGGTTGAGCAGGTGGTTGTGATTTCTCATGATGAAAGTGCCATTTCGAAAGCTGGCGGTCTGAATCGAGGTCCATTTCAGCACTTGAGGGTAGGCCAGCAGTCTTTGGCAAAGCACAGCCAGGTCATAGCACGAGGACAGATCGGGCTTTTGCCCGGCAGCCGGCGGCAGGCCGTGCATGGAGTGAAACTGCGTATCGTTCATGTGAAGCTCATGGGCCTTGGCGTTCATCATTTCGACAATGCCCGCCCGGCTGCCGCCGATGGCTTCGCCCACCGCGTAGGCCGCATCGTTGGCTGAGGCCACCAGTACGGCCTTCATCATGTCTTGCAGGGTAAAGACTTCCCCGGGCTTGAGATACACCTGGCTTCCGCCCATGCGGGCGGCTGCGTCGGAAACGGGAATCTCGTCGGTGAGATGAATTTGACCGCTTTTGAGTTTTTCCATCACCAGCAGGGTCAACATCAGTTTGGTGATACTGGCCGGGGGAAGCGGCAGGTGGATGTTTTCCCCTTCCAGGACGTCTCCCGTCCGGGCTTCCATGATGATAAAGGCTTTATAGGGCGGCCGATTTTCGGCAGGAGCGGCCGTTCTGGTTTTTTTGACATGGTGCATGCGCCTGGACTTGGCCCAGGCGGGGGTGGCCAGCACACTGACGGCCAGCACGGCGATCAGCAACCGTTTCATGATATTTCTCCCGGTGTGGTGAAAAGGCGTGAAGGCCTATAGCATGGGTGCAGGCTTTATCCAATATGGAAATTGGAATTCTATGGGAAAACGACTGGGACAGGCGAAATATTCATGAAATGAATATTGTTTGTTTTATAGGCCTCGCTGTGTTACCAGCTAAAAACCAACCGGAATTGATTTTTCCGAAGCCATCGGGAAAGGAGGGACGCCATGGTGTCTCATTTGCTGGCCGATTCCGACAAGAACCGTTACAACACCTTAAACCGCGATACCGTCGAGTTTCTCCTGAACCGGTACAACCGGGTCAACCGTTGGGTCATCGCCGATATGATCCGCCGCACCCGGTATCATTTTCCAGACAAGGTCGGCCTGATTTTTGGCGATCTTCACAGAACCTACACCCAGTTGGAAGACGAGTGCAATCAGGTGGCCAATGCGCTGCATGCCGCCGGTGTGAGAAAGTACGACCGGGTGGCGATTTTGGCCCACAACACCCATCATCACGTGCTGACATGGATGGGCACGGTCAAAATCGGGGGGATCTATCTGGCAATCAATTACCTGCTTCGGGGAAAAGACATCTCCTATTGCGTTAATCACTCTGAGAGTCGGGTGCTCATTGTGGAAGACACACTCTATGATCTGGTCAAAGACGTGCTTCACGAGATGCCCACGGTAAAGACCTTGCTGTGGTCCAGTCAAGGGGCGGGCAAGCCTTGCCCGAAGGCCTTTATTGACTTTGAAACCTGTTACCAGGCCGCGCCGGTGAGCCAACCCGATGTCGTGCTGCGTATCGAAGATCCCGTGCAGATGACCTATACCAGCGGCACCGAGTCCAAGCCCAAGGCCGTGGTTATCGGAAACCAGGCCCTGATCGCCCAGTACATGGGATGTATCATCGACGGCGGTTACGACACCGGGGACGTCAACGTCAACGCGCTTCCCAACTACGACTGTGCTCAGCGCGACGTTTTTTTGAATCCGATCTTCTGGCTCGGGGGGACCAATATCCTCATGGGCCCGGATATCGGGGGGATTTTAGCCCACATCGAAACCTACAAGGCTACGATGTTTTTTGCTCCTCCCACGGTGTGGATCGGCATGATGCGCCATCCGGATTTTTCCACCCGGGACCTTTCCAGCCTCGAAAAGTGCTACTACGGAGCCTCCATCATGCCGGTGGAAGTGCTCAAGGAACTGATCTCACGGCTTGCCCGGGCCAAGGTGTACAACTATTACGGCCAGACGGAGCTGGCCCCCTATCACACGATCCTCAAAGCTCAAGATGCGGTTCGCAAACTAGGGTCTGCGGGAATGGGGGGGCTGCACATGGAAACCCGCCTGGAGGACTTCCAGGGAAGCGAGATTGCCGCTTCCGGAGTTGCCGGCGAAATTTGCGGCAAAGGGCCGCATGCCATGATGCTTTACTTCAAGGACCCGGAAAAGACCGAGGCGGCCATGGCCGGAGGGTGGTTTCACTCCGGAGATCTTGGCGTGCTCGACGATGAGCGGTATATCAGCGTGGTGGACCGCAAAAAGGACATGATCAAGACCGGTGGGGAAAACGTGGCCTCCCGGGAGGTGGAAGAGGCTATCTATCTGGATTCCCGGGTTCAGGAGGTGGCCGTCATCGGCGTAGCCCATCCCAAGTGGGTCGAGGCGGTGGTGGCCATGATCGTTGTCAAGTCGGGACAGCGTTTGACTCAAGAAGAGATCTTGGCGCACTGCCGCCGCGAGTTGGCCCCTTTCAAGGTGCCAAAGCAGGTGATTTTTATGGATGCTTTGCCCAAAACCCCCACGGGCAAAATCCTCAAGCGCGAGATGCGTCAAAGCTATCGGGATCTTTTTGCCTGATGCCTGCGGCGCGCGCGGTTTTCTTTTTTGGCATATATTTTGCTTTACCTAAAGTTAGCGCACGAAGGCCTAATGCAGTGTCACTTTGGGTCAAAATGCCGCTTGATTCAGACCCTGAACCCTATTTTCATCAGACTTTAGGGACATGGAAAGCCGATCGGAAAAACGCATGCTGAACCCGGATGCCGGCTCTTGGACGGCCTGAATGGGTAAAAAACTACCTTTCGGGTATTACTTTTATGAAAGAGCACACCGGACCACAGGATAACCCCCAGGTGCCGACAGCAAAGAAAGTCCAATCACCGGTTGAGACAAGGAGAATCGAAGATATGGAAATGCCAGACTCTGTGGAATCCATGCAGCCGTTTCCAGCCACCCGTTCGGAAACGGTTTCCCGAATGGCGTGGGCCGAGAGGTCCAGCTATGGAGACAACAGCTCCGACGGGTCACAGTTCACGGTTGCCCTCCGGCGCAATTGTTGCGGCCAGTTGCGTCATCCATGGGAGTTGTGCTGCCATGGCAAGGTTTCCAATCCCTTTTAGCTTTCAGTAAAACCCGGGAGCCGGGGATAGTCGCCGCTGCGGTGCCCGATGGGGTTTTGGGCCGCACGGTAACGCAGCGCTCCAGCCATTGCTGATATGAAAACCCATCGCCGTTGAAAAACGCCACGGCGGTCTGCCTGAGACCGTGAAGGCAACCCCTTTCCAATACAACCCACCAGAAATCAACTCCCAAACACCTTTCTGATCCGAAGTGATCGGCAATACATTTCCCCTTAAAATTTTTCCGTTCTGAAGTTTCCCATTTTTAAAAAGCAGTAACGCGGGCGAAGTGATACAGGCAAAATTTAAATATATAATAATAACAGATAGTTACAGG
>JBJKSK010000316.1:0-2535 GCA_046704125.1 Desulfobacterales bacterium
CCACAACCGGACGTCTCGTTTCTTCCGGTGACGCTTCCTGCAGATACGCCTCAGCGTCCACAGCTTATGCGCATCCTGATGCCCAATGGATGCACCCTGGAACTGGAAGGTGGGGCTGAGCCGGAGCAGTTGGAGTGCCTGGTGAACATCGTTGCCGCCTTATGATGCTTCCTCGTCATCCGCAGCGGGTCTTCCTGGCCGTGGGCAATACCGACATGCGCAAGTCGATCAACGGTCTGTCTGTCCTGGTCGAGCAGGCCATGGGGCACAATCCCTTTGAAGGCGATCTCTTCGTTTTTTGCAACCGGCGTAAAAACATGATCAAAATTCTCTACTGGGATAAAAACGGGTTTGCCCTGTGGCACAAACGTCTCGAAAAGCACCGGTTCCACTGGCCCACAAACACGCATGACGCCGTCTGTCTGGAAGTGAAAGAGCTTCGATGGCTTCTTGCCGGGTTGGATTATACGCTTGCACACGGGCGTTTAACGTACCGTTATGCCAGCTGACCGGGCACCCTCAGAGAAAATAAAAGCATATACAAATTCAATTGTTTATGCTATGTACCGGGCATGCTTTCGGAACCGAACAACCTGCCCGATGACACCCAATCGCTCAAGCAGATCATCTCTTCTCAGCAGCAGCAAATCGACTACCTGCAGGAGATGGTAAGGCTGCTGAAAAACGAGCTGTTCGGTCGCAAAAGTGAAGCCCTGCCGGTGGTCACTTCTAACCAGATGCCGCTGTTTGATTCCAATGCACCGGTCGAGCCTATCGAAAAGGACGAGAAACTCGTCTTTGCCGCGCACACCCGCAAAAAGGGCGGCCGCAAGCCGCTGGCTGAAGATCTGCCCAGGGTCGAGGTCGTGCACGATCTGCCGGAGGAACAAAAGCATTGTGCCTGCGGCGCCGATCTGAGCCGTATTGGCGAAGAAATCTGCGAGAAGCTCGATTACGTGCCGGCCAAAATGCAGGTGATCCGACACATCCGTCCCAAATACGCGTGTAAACGCTGTGAAGGCGTTGACGACGATGGGCCGACTGTCCGGATCGCGCCGCCGGCCCAACAGTTGATTCCCAAAAGCATCGCCACCGAGGGGCTGCTGGCGCACATCGCCGTTTCCAAGTTTGCCGATGCACTTCCCTTGTACCGTCAGCAAAAGATGTTTGAGCGCCTGGCCGTTGATATCTCCCGGTCGACTCTGGCCAACTGGATGATTCAGGCCGCCGAGCGATGCGCGCCGCTCATCGAGCTGATGGAACAGGAAATTCGCGGTGGCCCGGTGATCAACATCGATGAAAGTCCGCTGCAAGTGCTAAACGAACCGGGCCGACGCAATACCACCAAATCCTACATGTGGGTATTTCGCGCAGGTGCCCTTGATCGGCCGGTCGTCTTGTTCCGCTATCATCCCACGCGCAGCGGAGAGATTGCGCTCAAGATCGTGGACGGCTATCAAGGCTATATCCAAAGTGACGGCTACGCCGGTTATGATCATCTATCCGGAAAACCGGGTATCGTCTTGCTGGGCTGCATGGTGCATGCGCGGCGCAAGTTCATGGCCGTGGTCAAGGTCCGCAAAAAGCAGCGCGGTAACACGCCGACCAAAGGCCTGGCCGACGAGGCCCTGGACTATATCAAAGAACTATACCACATCGGCCGATGACCCTCACCTATAAGGAAGAGAGCATCACGTTTGATATGCCCGGCTGGTACAGCGACCAATCGGAGGAAGGCGTTCACACCGGCTCGGATATGAAGGTCTCCGACCGGATTTTAAACCGTCTTAAGGCCCGTAGCGAAGGACTGCTTGAGCCGGAGGAAGTCCGGCGCATCCGAAGGTTATTTTCTGGAGCCACTATAACACAGGTTTTAAAATCGGAATTTTTCTCCTCGTATGCCGCTTTAACGCATTTAAATTTTTCAGACCGGGCAAGGGATACACAAGCCCCGATAATCCCCCTGTCGCCAAATGAGGCCGCGTGACACTCGAATTATCAAAAACCGTCTGCGAAAATGGAAAAACAATTTTCTTGCAAAAAACCCTGTCAAGTCTTTTTTTACTTCTTTTCAGGTTTTTTCGCTGAGTAGTTACAAATTATCAAACCAATGAACGTGCGTCTGCCGGAGCCCTTGTGGCTCCAGCTCAAATACATCGCCAGCCATACGCCGGGCAGCATGCATGCCTTTGTGCTTGAAGCCGTGGAAAAAGCTGCCAGAAAAAAAATCGACAAACTGGAGGATTCGGGGAAAATTTAAAGGATCCTGGTCAAGCCCATCGTGTAAGAACCAACTGTAGATTTGTCGATGTCGTTCAGACAAGGAAATAGAAGACATTTGTGGCGGCTCATTTTGGTCAACAAGGTGGGGTATCTTTTGGGCGTCCATGGGGCGACCAAAAGACGTCCTATGGACGCCCACTGGACGTCCATAGGTGGTCCGCTGGGTGTCCACTGGTTGTCCGGGGGTGGTCCGCTGGGTGTCCACTGGTTGTCCGGGGGTGGTCCGCTGGGTGTCCAGGGGTGGTCCAGGGG
>JBJKSK010000317.1:0-7100 GCA_046704125.1 Desulfobacterales bacterium
AAGGTGCCGCGGCCGCCGGTCATGGACCGCAGGTCCGGGGCATAGGATAAGAATTCAGCCATGGGCACGTTGGCGACGATCACCTGGTATTTCCCCTCGCTTTCCATGCCCAGCACCCGGCCCCGCCGGCTGTTGAGATCTCCCATGATGTCTCCCATGAACTCGTCCGGGGTGGTGATGGCCACTTTCATGATCGGCTCCAGAAGCACGGGAGAGGCATCCACGACGGCCTTTTTAAAGGCCAGGGAGCCGGCGATCTTAAAGGCCATCTCAGAAGAATCCACGGCGTGATAGGATCCGTCGTCTAGAATCACCTTGAAATCGACGGTGGGAAAGCCTGCCAGAACGCCCTTGACGGCGGCTTCCACGATTCCTTTTTCAACGGCGGGGATGTAGGTCTTGGGGATCACCCCCCCGACGATGCCGTCGACAAATTCAAAGCCGCCTCCCCGGGGCAGGGGCTCCATCTGAATCCAGCAGTCCCCGAACTGGCCATGGCCTCCGGACTGTTTTTTGTGACGTCCCTGAACTCGGATTTTTTTCTTGATGGTTTCCCGGTAGGGGACTTTGGGGATTTTGAGGTTGACCTCGACGTTGAATTTTCGTTTGAGTTTCTCGACCGTGGCTTCGATGTGAACCTGGCCGCGACCGGAAAGCAGAATTTCCTTGGTCTCGGCGTTTCGATTCAGGCCCAATCCCGGGTCTTCTTCCATCAGCTTGGCCAAAGCCCCCATGATCTTGTCTTCATCCCCCTGGGACTTAGGCTCCAAGGCAAAGGAGATCAGGGTGGGAAGCGGATTTCCGAAGGCAAAGGCCACCTTGTTGGCCTCGTCGCAAAGGGTGTCGCCGGTGACCGTTTCCTTGAGTTTGGCCACCGCGACGATGGAGCCAGGTCCTGCCTCGGTGGCCGATTTTTGTTCTTTGCCGGCGATGGTCAGCAACTGGTTGTAGCGCTCGCGGGCGCCTTTGTTCATGTTGAAAAAATTGCCGTCGGAACCTATTTTCCCGGAAACCACCCGAAACAGGGACAGTCTTCCGGCATAGGGGTCGGCAATCGTCTTGAAGACAAATGCGGAAAAAGGGGCATCCGGGTCCGGAGCCCGCTCGATATCGTTTCCCTTGGGGTCGGTGCCGGTTTTGGGGCCCCGGTCCAGGGGCGATGGCATCACCTGGTTGATGGAATCCAGAAACAGATCGATGCCGATGTTTTTGGTGGCCGACCCGCACAGAACCGGTGCAAAAATTCGGTTGAGGGTACCGGTTCTGAGTGCTGTGCGCAATTCCTCCTCGCCGAGGCTTTCTCCCTCCAGATAACGTTCAATGAGCGCATCGTCGGCTTCGGCAATGTTTTCGATCAACGCCTCTCGTTGCGTTTCGGCTTCCTCCATCAGATCAGCGGGTATTTCCGATGGAGAGGCTTTTCCATCGGCCTCGTAAACATAGGCCTTCATGCCGATGAGATCGATGACTCCCTTGAAATCCAGCTCGGCCCCGATGGGAAGCTGCAAGATGATGGGTTTCGGGTCAAGGCAGTCGACGGCATCCTGGAAAGCGCGGCTGAAATCCGCGCGTTCCCGGTCGAGTTTGTTGATGAAAAGCATCACCGGTTGATTGAATTGGCGGGCAAACTCCCAGGCCTGCTCGGTTTGAAACTTGATTCCATCTACGGCATCGATGACAAAAATCGCGCCGTCTACAGCTTCCATGGCGTTTTTCGTGTCGGTGAAAAAATTGGAATCCCCCGGGGTGTCGAGGAGATTGACCGTATGCTTTTTCCAGCCATATTGGTTCAACCCGGTGCTGATGCT
Organism: Desulfobacterales bacterium; assembly: GCA_046704125.1. Taxonomy (GTDB): domain Bacteria; phylum Desulfobacterota; class Desulfobacteria; order Desulfobacterales; family JBJKSK01; genus JBJKSK01. Next base: position 1,809 of record JBJKSK010000317.1, read on the forward strand.
CGATAAGCGCTTGGTTTCTTCGGGTTCGAAGTCCATGGCGGTGTTGCCATCCTCAACACGTCCGAGGCGATTGACGGTCCCGGTTTTGTAGAGCATGGCCTCGGCAAGAGACGTCTTCCCGGCCCCCTGGTGGGCCACCAGGGCAATATTTCTCAAAATTTCAATCTTTTCTATCATTTAGGCTCCTCTCGGCAAAGATTGTTTTGATCCTCGACACGAATCCGCTCTGATTGCTAAATTAAAGCTTTGTATATATTCAGGAAAGAAAAATCAAGCGCATCTTTTTTCGCGTGGCGGGCGCTGGAAAATCGTATTGTCAAACCATGGGTAAACGCGGTTGAATCAGATCCTTACTTGACAGAACAACGCGTTGTGATTTAAAAATCAAAATTTACAATTTTATCCGATTCCGGGAGGATCGTATGGATTATAAGAAGACCCTCAACCTTCCTCAAACGTCGTTTCCCATGAAGGCCAGCCTGGTGCAGCGAGAGCCCCGACAGCTATCGGAATGGGATCAGCAACGGCTCTATCATCGCATCCGGAAGGCCGCCGAAGGCCGCCGACGCTTTATTCTCCACGACGGTCCCCCCTATGCCAACGGACACATCCACATGGGCACCGCACTGAACAAGATTTTAAAAGATATCATCGTGCGCTGTCGGCAGATGGCCGGATTCGATGCGGTCTATGTTCCCGGCTGGGACTGTCACGGGCTGCCCATCGAACACAACGTGGACAAGGAACTGGGGTCACGGAAAGCGCAGATGTCCCAAACCGATATCCGCAAGCGCTGCCGAGCCTATGCGGAGCAATTTATCGACATCCAGCGCGATGAGTTCAAGCGGCTCGGAGTCATGGGTGAGTGGGAAAACCCATACTTGACCATGAATTTTGCCTATGAAGCCACCATCGTCCGGGAGTGTTGCAAGTTTGCCGCAAACGGAAGCCTTTTTCGAAGCAAAAAACCGATCCACTGGTGCTGCAGCTGCCAGACGGCTCTGGCTGAAGCTGAAATCGAGTACGCCGACGAGCATTCCCCGTCGATTTTTGTACGTTTTCCCATGATCGACGACGTCTCCGGGCGGGTTCCGGCCGTTTCCGGGAAAAAGGTCTTTATCGTCATCTGGACCACCACTCCCTGGACGATTCCAGCCAACCTGGGCGTGGCGCTTCATCCGCAGTTCGACTATGCGGCCGTGGAGATAAACGGCGGCGATGTCTATATTCTGGCCCGGGAGTTGGTCGCCGAGTGCATGAAAACCTTCGGGGTGTCAAATTATCGGATACTTGGCGACCTCAAGGCCGCCGATCTGGAGCGCAAACGTTGCCGGCATCCGCTTTACGACCGGGACTCCCTTATTATCCTGGGTACCCATGTCACCCTGGAAGCCGGCACAGGCTGTGTGCACACTTCCCCGGGACACGGCCGGGAAGACTACGAGGTGGGCCTTGAATATGGCCTCGAGCCCTATTCTCCGGTGGATGACCGGGGCTGTTTCACCTCGGAGGCAGACCCGTTTTCCGGGCAGTTTGTCTTTGCCGCCAACCCCGGAATCATCGAAAAGCTCAAAGACGCCGGCGCTCTGGTGGCTCAGCAGTCCATCGGGCACTCCTACCCGCATTGCTGGCGGTGCAAGAAACCGGTGATTTTTCGGGCCACCCCGCAGTGGTTTATCTCCATGGATAAGGGTAAACTGCGCCAAAAAAGCCTGGAAGCCATCGATCGTGTGAAATGGATCCCCCACTGGGGCCGGGAGCGCATTTACGGCATGATCGAAAATCGGCCGGACTGGTGCGTATCGCGCCAGCGCTCCTGGGGAGTGCCGATTGCCGTTTTTTATTGCGAGAATTGTGAAACCCTTCACATCGATCCGGATATTGTCGATCGCGTCTGTTCCCTGTTTGAAGAACACGGGGCCGACATCTGGTTTGACAAGCCGGTGGAAGAACTGCTTCCTGCCGGATCCGCCTGCCGCCAATGCGGGCACACGGGATTTGTCAAGGAGACCGACATCCTGGATGTCTGGTTTGATTCGGGTGTGAGCCACGCCGCCGTGCTGGAACCCCGGCCTGAGCTGCGCTGGCCTGCTGATCTGTACCTGGAAGGCAGCGATCAGCACCGGGGCTGGTTTCATTCCTCACTGCTTACCGCCGTGGGCACCCGGGGCCGTGCTCCCTATGACGCGGTGCTCACGCATGGATTTGTGGTGGACGCCGAGGGCAAAAAGATGTCCAAATCGCTTGGAAACGTCATTGCCCCCAAAAAAGTCATCGATAAGTTCGGCGCCGAGATCCTGCGCATGTGGGTATCGGCATCGGATTATCGCGACGACATCCGGATTTCGGACAACATTCTCCAGCAGCTTTCAGACGCATACCGAAGAATTCGAAACACCAGCCGGTTTATTCTGGGAAATCTTTCGGACTTTTGCCCGGAAACCGACGCGCTTTCCTATGAGCAGATGCTGGAAATCGACCGGTTTGCCCTGCACCGGCTCCAGGAGCTGATTGCCAAGGGCAAAAGGGCTTATGAGACCTACGAATTTCATCTGATCTATCACTCGCTTTACAATTACTGCACCGTGGACCTGTCTGCGTTTTATCTGGACGTTCTAAAAGACCGGCTCTATACGTCGCCCCCGGCTTCCAGGCAGCGGCGAAGCGCCCAGACGGCCATCTATCGGATACTGGATGCCATCGCCCGGCTCATGGCCCCCATCATGGCCTTTACGGCAGAGGAAATCTGGCAGCACATGCCGCCGGTGGCCGGAAAATCGGAAAGCATTCACATGACCTCACTGCCCGAGGTGGACCCGGCCATGCAGGATCAGGACCTGGCAGGTCGTTGGCAGAAGTTGCTGGACGTGCGCGCCGAAGTGACCAAGGCCCTTGAAAAGGCGCGGATCGCCAAGCAAATCGGCCATCCCCTGGATGCGGCCGTCATCCTGGCCGCTGACGGCGAACTCTACGATACCCTGGGGCTTTTTGCGGATCAGTTGCGCTCGATTTTCATCGTCTCCAAGGCCGAGTTGATCCGGGGCAATTTCTTGACCGATGCGTTTGCCAGCCAGGAAGTCTCAGGGCTCAGCATCCGGGTGGTTGCCGCCGAAGGCGAAAAATGCCAGAGATGCTGGATCCATGATCCTTCCGTGGGCTCCAAGCCTTCGGCGCCTGATATCTGTGGCCGCTGTCAGGACGCGCTTCAGGAAATCGGGGAGCTTTCTTCTTGAACCCATAATGGAAACCCATCCCATCCGGGGCGCCAGCCGAGGAAGAAGATCAGAAACGCGCTTTCTTTCCATACGCTGGCGCCCCGCCTGTTTCGAACCCAAAGCGTGTGACAAGGCGCTAAGAGATGCCCAGGGGCTTCAATCATAAATACAGAAAATTGTTTTTAATCGCCGGATTGGTGGTGTTGCTGGATCAGGCCACAAAGGCCATGGTCATGGCATGGCTGCCGATGTACCACTCGATTCCGATCATCCCGGGATTTTTCAACCTCACCCACATCAGCAATCCCGGCGGGGCCTTCGGGTTTCTGGCCTATCAGAGCCCGTGGGTACGCCACACGGTGTTTCTGGTCGTGTCGTCGCTGGCGGCCGTCCTTATTTTCTACTTCTACCGGAAAACCCCCGCGAGTTACCGGTGGTTGAGCGCCGGGTTTGCCTTGATTCTTGGAGGGGCCTGCGGCAATCTCATCGACCGGTTTCGCTTCGGAGATGTGGTGGACTTTCTGGATTTTTTCGTTGGCCACTGGCACTGGCCCGCCTTTAATATCGCTGACAGCGCCGTAACCATTGGAATCGGCATTGTCGTGTTTCATATACTGTTCAACCGCATGCCCGAAGCGTAGGGAATGCCGGCTTTGTTCGGTTTTGGATAAATTCACATCTATCGTTCGGGATTTTTATTCAGCCGGGGCCGGCGCGTGCCGCTTTGGAAAACGGCCGCTGTGATCTCTTTTTGGCATATCCCGAATCATCATTGTGTACCGGAGAGACGATCGTGTCCGAAATCGTCTATAGAGATGTAGCCAAGTCCATTTCAGGGCTGAAACCGGCCGGGGCGCCGCCGGTTTTCTTGCTTTTCGGAGATGAGTTTCTGGTCAAAAAGACCCTTGACGCCATCCTCGACAGGCTGCTTCCCCAAGATCAGCGAAACTTTGGATATGAGCCCATCGATTCGACCGGGGAGCAAATTCTTTCCGCTCTGGAAAAGATCAACACGTTTTCTCTTTTTCCCGGCACCAAGGTGGTATCGGTGCTCGATTCATCGGTGTTTCATTCCAAACAGGACACATTGGCCTTTCTGGAAAAGATCAAGGGCCTTGTCGCGCGCGATGCCATGAAAAAGGCCGCCGGCCAGATGGCTTCCCTGCTTTCGCTGCTGGGGCTTGGCTTCGAAGATGTTTCCGGACAAAAGCGAAACGAAAGACTCAAATATGATTCCGACCGGCTCGGAGACGACGCCTGGCTTGCTGCGGTAATTGACTACGGCATCGATACCGGCACCGCCGTGCCCGAGGCCGCAGACGATGCCAAAATTTTGCAGGAGGCCATCGAAAAGGGATTTCCCCCGGGCCACCATATGGTGATCACAACGGATTTCATCGATAAGCGACGCAGCCTGTTCAAAGGCATCGCCGCGGCGGGGATGATCGTGGATTGCAGCGTACCCAAGGGGGATCGGCGGGCCGACCGGCTGGTTCAAGAAGAGGTGCTCAAGGGCCGGGCACGGGAAATTCTGGCCGGCAGCGGTAAAAAACTTGAGCCCGAGGCCTTTTCCGCCTTGCTGGAGCGTACCGGCTTTGAGCTCCGGGCATTTTCCGGCAGCCTGGAAAAACTGGTCAGTTATACGGGCGCATCAGATGTGATCACCTCGCAGGATGTGGCCCGTGCCCTGACGCGTACCAGGCAGGATCCCATTTACGAGTTGACCAATGCATTCTCCGAGAAAGACCTGGATCAAACGCTTTTTTCCCTGAATTCCGTGCTTGGCTCGGCTAAGGTGTTTCCGCTGCAGGTGCTGGCGGCTTTAACCAACCAGGTCCGTCGGCTGTTGATGGTTCGTGCGTTTATGGAAAGCCGCCCCGGTCAGGCGTGGAAAACGGCAATGCCATATCCCCTGTTTCAGTCCCAGGTCATGCCGGCTATTGAGGCCCACGACCAGCAGCTGCTCAGTGAAATAGAGGCCTGGGACGCTCAGATGGCAGAACCGGAATCCGATGCCGCTTTGGAAACGGGAAAACGGGGAAAAGCCAAGAAGAGCAGGCTCGAGACGGATCTGGTG
>JBJKSK010000318.1:0-12061 GCA_046704125.1 Desulfobacterales bacterium
CGCTCAACGTCAGAGACATCCCCACGATCCGGAACTACTTTCTTGAAAAAAGGATCCGAACCCAGCGGGAGGCACTGGGCCTGAGTGATCCCACGGACCTGGAGCTGGAATACATCTCCCAGGGTCGAAGCGATCACTGCAACCACAACACGTTTCGTGGCCTGTTTCACTACCGGGAGGCCCCGGAGGCGCCCTTAGAGCATGTGGACAATCTGTTTAAGACCTGTATCGAGGCCCCGACACTGGCCCTCCAGGAGAAAAAACCCTGGGTGGCCTCGGTGCTCTGGGACAACGCCGGGGTGGCCCGTTTCGATGATAACCACTATTACGTGGTCACCGGCGAGACGCACAACTCGCCATCGAACATGGAAGCCTACGGCGGGTCCATCACCGGCATTGTCGGCGTTTATCGAGACCCCTTGGGTACGGGCAAGGGCAGTCGCCTGATCATGGGAAGCTATGGGTTTTGCGTCGGGGACCGGCTTTACGACGGCCCGCTGCAACCCCGTTTGCATCCGCGGCGCCTGCTGGATGGCATTATCGAGGGGGTCCGCGACGGGGGTAACAAGAGCGGTATTCCCACCGCCTTTGGGCAGGTGCTGTTTGACCCGGGGTATATGGGAAAGTGTTTGGTGTTTGTCACGGCTCTGGGATTGATGCCCGCCACGATTCACGGTGAGCCTGCCGAGAAAAAGCATACCAGTCCCGGTGAGTGCATCGTCATGTGCGGGGGCCGAGTGGGAAAAGACGGTATCCATGGAGTGACGGCCTCCTCGGAGGTTTTTTCCGACACCACACCGGTCGGACACGTGCAAATCGGGGATCCTTACACCCAAAAGAAGATGCACGATTTTCTCCTGGAGGCCCGCGATCGGAACCTGATTCGCTTCATCACGGACAACGGCGGCGGCGGGTTGAGCTCATCGATTGGCGAGTCAGCCCGGTTTTCAAACGGCTGTGTCGTAGAACTTGAAAAGGTGCCCCTCAAATACCAGGGCCTGGACCAGTGGGAGATCTGGATTTCAGAGTCCCAGGAGCGGATGACCGTTTCGGTGGCCCCACAAGACATCGAGGCCTTTATGGCCCTGTCGAGTCGACATGCCGTGGAAAGCACCGTCATTGGCCGCTATACCGATTCGGGGAAACTGCACATCACCTGGGAAGGGAAAACCTGCGCCTACGTGGATCTGGATCTGCTCTCATCGGGCTTTCCCCAGTGGGAATTCGATGCGGTGTGGCAATCCCCGGAAAGCCGCGGCATGAACGAGCCGGTGCTTGGCTGTCCCCAGCAGTTTACCGCTTTGCTAAAGGCCATGCTGGCCCGGCCCAACATGGCCTCCAAAGCCTGGATCTGTCGTCAGTACGATCACGAAGTGCAGGGTACCAGCGTGGTCAAGCCGCTGGTGGGCCGTGGCCGGGATGTCCATGCCGATGCCGCCGTGATCCGCCCGGTGCTGGAATCTAACCGTTGTCTGGCCTTTTCCCAGGCTTTAAACCCGCATTATTCGGCTATCGATGCCTACCACATGGTCGCTTGCACCATCGACGAATCGGTGCGCCGCCTGCTGGCCGTGGGAGCTGATTTCGAGCAGATCGGAGGGGTGGATAATTTCTGCTGGCCCAGCATTCAGTATCATCCCATCCAAAATCCCGACGGCAGGTTCAAGGCCGCCCAACTGGTAAGAGCCTGCCGGGCGCTTCGGGAAACGTGTCTGGCCTACGAAATTCCGCTGTTGTCGGGAAAGGACAGCATGTATGTCGACGGGCACCTGCCGGGCCGCTACGGCGAAACCCACAAAGTCTCGGCGCTGGAGACCATGCAGTTTTCCGCCACCTCGGTCATCGGGGACGTGTCACGCGTTGTCACCCTGGATGCCAAGTTTGCCGGCGACCTGGTCTATGTTCTGGGCCAGACCCGTGATGAACTGGGCGGATCCGAGTACTACCAGCACCTCGGGTATGTCGGAGCCAATGTTCCCCGGGTGCGTCACGGGCAGTTTGCGTTGCTTTACCGGGCACTGGCGACGGCCATTTCATCGCAATTTGTCGCGTCGGCCCACGGCATCTACCGGGGAGGGCTTGGCGTGCATCTGGCCATGGTGGCCATGGCCGGGGATTTGGGCCTGAGACTGAATCTGGACCGGGTGCCGGCCACAGCGGGCTTGAGCCCCGAGCGGGTTCTGTTTTCCGAGTCCGCCGGACGCTTTATCGTGACCGTTTCACCGGAATGCCAGGCGGCCTTTGAAGCCTGTTTTGTTCAGATGGCCTGCGCGTGTATCGGCGTGGTGACCGATACCGGTGCTTTGGAGATCGAGGCCGGAAACACCCTGTTGATCCAAGCCCCGGTAGCCGAACTCAAGGCCGCGTGGCAGTCGACTTTTGACATATAACCATTTACGATTCAAAATTTATGATCGCTGAACAGGAATTTCGATGATGATTCCACCTGCCAACAGCAAACCTTGCCAACCGAGCCTCGAAATGCCGCGGGCACTGGTTTTGACCGGCTATGGCCTCAACTGCGATTTGGAAACCACCCATGCCTTGACCCTGGCCGGTGCCTGGGCCGAGCGGGTTCATATCAACGCGCTCATCGATGGTATGGTTCGCCTTTCCGATTACCGGATTCTGGTTTTCGGGGGGGGCTTTAGCTGGGCAGACGACCACGGGGCCGGTGTCATCCAAGCCATTCGCATGAAAACCCATATCGGGGAGCATTTGCTGCGCTTTATCGAACAGGGCAATCTGATCATCGGCATCTGTAACGGATTTCAGACCCTGGTCAATCTCGGACTGCTGCCCGGATTCGACAAAGACTACCGGAGCCGTCTGGTGGCCCTGACTTTCAACGACTGCGGAAACTTCAGGGACCAGTGGGTGCATCTTGCCGTAAACGGCGCCAGCCCCTGCGTGTTTACACGGGGCTTGACTCACATCGAGCTTCCCGTGCGCCATGGAGAAGGCAAGTTTTTTTGTGAGCCGACCATTCTGGAGGCGCTTGAGGCCAGCGGCCAGATTGTGCTTCGCTACGCCTCGGCCGAGAACAAGCCGGCCGGCGGACACTTTCCGGAAAATCCCAACGGCTCCCTGGATGATGTCGCGGGTATCTGTGATTCCACCGGTCGCGTCTTTGGCCTGATGCCTCATCCAGAAGCCTTCAACCACTGGAGCAATCATCCGGACTGGAGCCTGCTTGCCGAGCGGCTCCGGCGCGGGCAACTATCTAAGCCCATGGGTCCAGCACCCGGGGTGACTTTGTTTCAAAATGCCGTTTCCTACCTGCAAAACCTCATGGCTTGAGCAAGCCAGCTGGTTTTTCCCCCGTTCGTCGGGATGATCGGGTTCAACGCATGGGGCGCCGTCCTGTTTTTTTGCCTCTGATGCCTGCCTCTCCAAAATAAGGGCTTTGCACTCCAACACCACTTGTGATAAATTAAAAATATATTTTCTCATCCTGTAGCTCCTTTCCTGCAGTTCCTTTCATACTGATTCCCCGGCTTGTCTGACCCTCCTTTCACGAAACGGAGCTTTTTTTTAATCCTGCAGCCTACCTTCGAGATTGCGTTTATGATGGTCATGGCAGGGCTTTGGGAAACTGATAAGAGCCTCAACTCGGGTTTCAGTCTGGGCGAGTTGATGACGGTAATCGCCGTCATGGCCATTTTGACGGCCTTTTCGCTGCCAAACATCATTTCATGGCGGATCAGCCGCCAGATTGATGCCGCTGCAGGGGACCTTCAGTCCACCATGGTGAGAGCCCGGGCCGGTTCCGTGAAGCGAAATGTCGATGTGGTTGTGGCTTTCACGGCCGCGTCGGGTACTTACGAGGCTTTTGTGGACAATGGCCAAGGGGGAGGGACTGCAGGCGACAAGATTCGAAACGGGGGCGAGCGGCTCGTTACCAGTGGCCAGATGCCTTCCGGAGTGCAGATCTATGATGTCTCTTTCTCTGGCGGGGCGCCATGGATTCGCTTCAACAGCCGCGGGTTTCCCAACGGCCTCGGTGGCCATGTCTATATCCGCAACCGTCAGGGCCGTTACAGAGGAATCGTGGTGAACACAACGGGTCGCTGCAGAATCGTAAACAGTAGAAACGGTGGGGCAACGTGGAATTGAAGAGGCTCTCGCACAGGCCAGAGCGACGCGGCAGGAATCCTTGGGAAAGCGGTAACCGGGGGGTTTCCCTGATTGAGCTTCTGGTTGCCACTGCGATTTTCAGCATGGTCATCGCCATGATTTACACCGCCTACCGAGCACAGCAGAAAAGCCAACTAGTCCAGGAAATCGTGGTGGATATGCAGCAAAGCCTTCGCGCGGCGATGTTTCGGTTGGAATGCGATATCCGTATGGCGGGCTACGACCCCACGCACCAGGCCGGCGCTGGAATCCTGGTGGCGCGAAAGGCCGAACTGCAATTCCAGCATGACCTGAACGAAAACGGCAATCCGAGCCCCAGTTCCGCAACCGATCGCAACGAACAGGTCCGGTATGGGCTTGACAATGATGCCGATAAAAACGGGATTGCCGATGGCACGCCCTGCCATCTCGGCAGGGCCGTGTGGAACGGTGGCCTGCAGGATGTGGCGGAAAACATCGAGGCCCTCAATTTTGTTTACCTGGATGCCGGCGGCGCTGTGCTCGATGACGACGGAAACGGCAATGTGGTGGCCAATATCGGCAACATCCGCAGAATTCAGGTGACGCTGGTGGCTCGTTCCGGAGCAGTTTCCCCGGCCTACGTCATGCCTTACACCAGTATCCGGTTTTACTGCAATCAACAAGGCCACGTGATCCTGCGTGCACCAAATGACGGTGTTTACCGGTTGCTGCTCACCCGTGACATCAAATGCCGGAATCTCGGTCTCTAGGAGGGGTTATTTGATGCCACCATCGATAGAAAAAAACACCTGTTGCCCTGGAAACAATAGGGGGTTTACGCTTATCGAAGTCCTGATCGCCTTGGCCATTTTCTCCATCGGGATCCTCGCTGTAGGCGGCATGCAGATTTCAGCCATTAAAGCCAACGCCCGCGCCCGGAGCCTGAGCGAGGTGTCGACCATGGCCGCAGACCGGATGGAGAAGCTGATCCAGCTTGCCAGCAGCGATCCGGCAATGACAGCCGGCATGTACACTCCCCGTGCCGTCAGTGACGGGATTGACAACAACCGAAACGGGATCATCGACGAACCGGGTGAAACCGGTGATATTGCCATATCCTGGACCATCACCGACAACGGGGTGCTGGCTCACTGCAAAACCATCGTCGTGACGATAACCTGGATTCAGGGGGCAAGGTCCAATCGGTTTTCGCTGACCTGTTATAAAGCATAGACCCTTTTTCCAGCGGAGCCAAACCACATGCGATTTCCCGCAATAAAAAACAACCACGGGTCGGCCATGGTTTTGGCCCTGATGATTCTTGCCGTCTTGTCGGTCATCGGGGTTTCGGCCATCAACACCTCCACGATGGAACAAGGGATCGCCGCAAACGACGCTCTCTACAAAATTGCTTTTTACAACGCCGACGGTGGTACAGAGGTCGGCCATGAGATCCTGGAACAAGAAATTGGCGTCGCAGGCTTTACCGAAGTCAACCCCGGAGTGGGTACCGTTGTTGACAACGTCCGAGTGGTCCATGTCAAATTTTATCAAAACACCTCAGCCACGGTGCCATCGGACGCCAACCGGGATGTTTTTTTCCCGGCCAATTATGGCACTGGACCCCATATCAACTTGACCATCGGCGGCAACCGGGCTCTTTCCACGGGAAGCGCACTGCAGATGGCGGCAGGCTACCAAAGCAAGGGCAAGGGGCTTGGCGGCGGGGGCGCTTGCATCATTTATGACATTTTTTCCCAGTATGTGGGAAACCGGAACAGCCAATCGACGGTGCGCATTCAGTATCGCCATGTTCTCGGTCAGGAAGGGGGCTGATGACTACTTAGGCCATCAGCTTTGAGTGGAGGCATCAAAGGCGGGAATTGGGGGCGGGCATGAAAGAGAAATCCGTTGTTATCCTGGGCACGCTCTGTTTTCTGATGCAGATGGCACTTCATGACTTTTCCCGGGCCCACGCCTACACGGCGAGCCAGTTTCACGGGGTTCCTCCGTTTCTCAGTATCAGCGTGGCCCCGCTGGTCATGCTGGTGATGAGTCGAGATCAAAAACTGTATGTGGCCGCCTACGACGATGCCAGTGATTTGAACGGCGACGGCAAGATCGATGTCGGCTACCAGCCAAACATTGATTACTATGGCTACTTTGATTCCTATAAGTACTATTCGTATTCAAGTACCGGCAAGCGATTTGTGCCGGTTGGCACAACCGCCAACAAGAAGGTTCCGGCCGGCAGCTGCTGGAGTGGGGATTTTCTCAATTATCTGACCATGTCCCGGATGGACTGTATTCGCAAGGTGCTCTACGGAGGAAGCCGATCCACGGACTCGGCCACCGAAACGGTGCTTGAGCGGACCTATATCCCCCAGGACGAACACACCTGGGGCAAAGAATACACCAGCGTGGCCAAAGACGGCTACGACATCCGGGATTATACGCCTCTGGCCCTTCCCGTGGCGGGGACCCGGCACCTGTTTGCCAGCACCACCTTGTCTGAAAACGGCGAGCCATTGCTTCGGGTGCTTCCCAACAATATCCATCGGATCTGGGAATGGGTGGGGAAAAAAAGTCCGGAGGCGGACAATTCCCTGGAAAACGCCGGTCCGTGCTACACCTCATCGCCCGTGACCCATGCTGATTTTGATAATCTGATTTCCCAGTTTGTCAACGCGAATCATCTTCAGGGATCCCAAACGTCGGGAGCCATCGACGGCGGCACGAACCCGTTTGGCTCCAGTGCTTACTACCTGGATGTGTTTACAGGCAGGATCAACATCGCCACAGGCGGGACCTACAGCTTTGCCGTCGACGGCGATGACGCCGAGGAAGTGATTATCGACGGGCAGGTGGTGGCCGGACACTATGGGACCCATGGCCCATGCAATTGCCAGACCCATTGGGGGTCGATCCCTTTGGCCTCCGGGAGTCACGCGGTGGTTTTTCGCCACCAACAGTCAGGCGCCGGTGCCTATTGGTGTCTTTACTGGAAGGGCCCAGACAGCGCCAACAGCTGGCAGATGGTACCAGCGGTAAAGTATTCGGGGTTGGTCCAGTCCTTTTACGACGTTACGACGCCTCCTTCCATCATTTCTGACTACGTGGTCCGAGTCCAGGTGGCGGATGCGTCCATGCCTGAAACCAACTGCAAATTATATCCCAGCGGCGGTTACAAGCCCGTCGGGCTGCTGCAGCGAAACGGGGAATCGGACCGGATGTATTTTGGTTTGATGACCGGTTCCTACACGAAAAACACTTCCGGCGGGGTGCTGAGAAAAAATATCGGCACCATCCGCGATGAAATCGACAGCTCCACAGGGCAGTTTACGGCCCTAAACGGCATTATCAGAACCATCGACCGACTGCGGATTATAGACTATGATTATGCTAGTTATGCTTACGACCACGATTGCGGGTGGATCGCCACGCATCCCCTCCAGGAGGGCCAGTGCCGGATGTGGGGAAACCCCCTGGCGGAGATGATGTACGAAACCTTGCGTTACTATGCCGGAAAGGCCGGCCCTACCGCCGCCTTTACCTATGACGGCACCAATGCCAGCCTGGATGACAACCGACTGGGGCTGCCGCTTCCGCCCTGGGTCAATCCCTACGACCGGAATACGGGCCATGGTTCCTGTGCCCAGCCCATTATGTTGGTCATTAGCGACATCAGCCCCAATTACGATACAGACCAACTGCCTGGAAGTCCCTTCAATACGTTTTCCGGCGATCTGCCCAAGTTGGATGTGGGGACCTTGGCCGACTTGATTTCCACGGTCCAAGGAGACAACGGTCTGCATTTTATCGGGGTTTCCGGGACCGCGGAAGACGGGGCCTGTTCAAGCAAAAACGTCAACGGATTTGGATGGATCCGCGGACTTTGCCCCGATGAACCCACCAAGCAGGGGGGCTATTATTCGGCGTCGGTGGCTTTTTTCGGACGCAGTGAAGATATCAACGCCGCGGCCTCCGGAGCTCAGAAGGTGTTAACCTATACCGTGGGGCTTGCCCCGCCGCTTCCCGAAATCAAAATTCCGGTTGGAGGCAAGAGGATCACCCTGGTTCCGTTTGCCAAGTCGGTGGGCAATTTGGGGATTAATCCCGCTCGCGGCGCTTTCCAGCCAACCAATACTGTCGCCAAGGTGTTTGTGGACAAACTGGATCCGGGACACCCCGCCTATGGAAAATTCCGGGTCAATTTTGAAGATCAGGAGCAGGGCGCCGATTTCGACATGGATGCCATCGTCGCCTACGAGAATCAGGTGCTCGATGCGGCAGGAAAACCGGTGTCCGATCCGGCAAACGGCACCAGCGTCCAGGTCACCCTGACGTCCGAGTACGCGGACGGGGGCACCATCCAGCATGTGGGCTACATCATCTCGGGCACCACCCAGGACGGCACGTATCTCGATGTCCGGGATTTCGATACGAATCCGGGAACCGACATCGACTACTATCAGGACACCCCGCCGGGGAAACTACCCAATACCGGTGCTGGCGATATCAACTGGGCTGACGGGGCCGATCTGCCGCTGATCACCTCGAGAACCTTTACCCCGTCGGCGGCCGGTGCATCGGCGACCCTGCTTAAAAATCCCCTGTGGTAAGCGGCCAAATGGGGCGGTATCGATGATCAAAACGGCAACCTCGTGCCTGATTTGCGCAAAGAGTGGGACAAGGACGGCGACGGGATCCCGGATACCTATTTTTACGTGATGAACCCTTTGAAAATTGAAGAACAGCTTTACCGCTCCTTTGCCGATATTTTGCGCCGGAGCTCTTCCGGGACGGCGGCATCGGTGATGTCCAGCACCCGGACCGGGGAAGGAGCCGTGTACGGGTCGATCTTTTACCCGGAGTACAAGGACGCGCTGGGAAACACGATTGCCTGGTGCGGGGATGTGCACAGCCTGTTTATCGATTCAAACGGCAATTTACGCGAAGATACCAGCGGAAACCACCAGCTGGACCTGATAGACGACCAGGTCATCGTGTTCAATGGCAGCTCGGTGGCCAAATACAGGGATTCAAACGGGGACCAGAAAATCTCGAACAACGGAGTCACCGATGAGACCGTTGCGGTGTTTACCGGGGTTCAAGGCGACATCAGGTACTTGTGGCGTGCCAGCTCCTGTCTAAACCACATCGCCGATGCCGACGTGGTCACCCAACGGACTTATGCCAGCACGGATGCCAAACGCTTTATTTTCACCTTTATCGATGCCAACCAGAATATGATCGCCGACGCCGGGGAACAGATTCCCTTTGCCTGCAACAGGTTACCCTCCAGTACGGATCTCGTGGACCCCACCCAGCTATATCCCTACATCCAGGTCTATCCCCCTTTCGAGCCCAGTGCGCCGGCCTATATCGAGTCCTTCCGGGCCAATTTCGGAACTCAGCCCGCACCGTTTTTGGATTTTATTGAAAACCAGACCCAGCGGGTCATCAACTTCATTCGAGGCCAGGACCAGGGGCCTTTCACCGCCACGACCACACCAACTTATACCATCCCGGCTTTTCGCTCCCGAAAAGCCGATACCAACAACAACGGCCAATTGGAAACCTGGCGGCTGGGGGACATCATCTATTCGACCCCGGCCTTTGTGGGGGCTCCGGCCGAAGGCTACCATCTGCTTTATCAGGACAGCTCCTATGCCGCATTTGTCCGCCAGTACAGCCAGCGGCGTGGCGTGGTTTACGTGGGGGGAAACGACGGGATGATCCACGCCTTTAACGCGGGGTTTTATGACAAAGTCAGCAAAACCGTCCTCAAAGGGGTTGCCGGAACCACCCCGTTCGAACTGGGATCGGAGTTGTGGGCCTATGTCCCATACAGTCTGCTGCCGCATCTTTACTGGCTCACCGAACCGGACTACGCTCATGTGTACTTCTGCGATCTGCCGCCGCGGGTCTTTGACGCCAAGATTTTTGCCGCCGATGCGGATCATCCCGGCGGCTGGGGAACGGTGCTGGTCCTGGGGATGCGATTCGGCGGCGGGCGGATCGTGGCCGACATGGACAAGACCGACGGGCTTGCCGTCAACGCCGGAACGGATCGGATCCTGCAATCGGCCTATGTCGTCATGGACATCACCAACCCTGAAATTTGTCCCAAGGTCTTGGCCGAATTGACCCTGCCCGGGCTGGGCTATACCACCTGCTACCCCACGGTGGTGTCGATGAACCAAAAAGATGCTCATGGAATCCATGCAAACGCCTGGTATCTGGTCATCGGCTCTGGTCCCAGTGGCGCAAACGGTCCCGATTCCACGGCCTTGGCCGAGGCCACCAGTGTTCAGCCGGCCAAACTCTATGTGATCGACCTGGTAAAACTGGGTCTTTCGCACCAGTTGTGGAGTTTAAACAGCGCCCGGGCGATGGTGGCAGGAGCCAACATCTACCAGGGCCTGGACGGCAATTCCTTCGTATCGAATCCCATTTCCGTTGATTTTAACCTCGATTACAGCGCCGATGTGATCTATTTCGGCACGGTCAGCGGAAATGCCAAAAACGGATGGGGCGGAAAGTTGAGACGAGTGATCATTGACAACGACCCCAATCCCGCCCAGTGGACCGGTGATAACGTGTTTATGGATTTGAACGGAGTGGAAAACGGGCAGTGCATCACCGCCGCACCGACCGCAGCCGTAGATCTTTTGAAGAACCGGTGGGTGTATTTTGGAACCGGGCGATTTTTTAACCGCCGTGACGCGAGCAATGCCGATCAGCAATCCTACTACGGCTTGAAGGAACCTCTGGATGTCAACGGCAATTGTTCCTGGGCCCAAGTCACTCGAAACGACCTGCTGGATACCAGCACTGCCCAACTGTCGGCCAGTGGTGCGGCTGCCGGTGTCGGGGGAATTGGAAACTGGACCGATCTGCTAACCGGCATGGATAAGACCTATAAAGGGTGGTATCTGAACTTTTTGCCGGCGGGAAACAAGGAGCGGAATTTGGGGCAGGCGGCCCTGCTGGGAGAACTTCTCACCTTTACCACCTACATACCTTCGCTGGATCCCTGCATTCTTGAAGGTACTAGCAATCTCTATGGGCTTTATTACAAGACCGGCACGGCCCATAAGCAGCCTTGCCTCGGAACGGCCGCAAACCTCAGCGGAAATATCTTCAATGTGGTCAAAATCGGGTTGAAAGGCGGTCTTGCCCAAACCCCGAGTGTCCATGTCGGTGCCGAAGCGGGTTCCAAGGCGTTTATCCAGACCACCAGCGGCGGCATTTTGAGCGTCGAGCAACGCAATCCGGTCAAGACCGTTTCGGGAATCTCTTCCTGGCGTGATTTCAATTAGATGGATCCGCTTCCCGTTGCCCTGAGGCATCCGGTGCTCCCCGCCTCGGCGGGAGACGGCGGCTTAGCCGTACCCGACCCCTCTTTGGCCAGGAAGTCTTTCGACTCACCTGGGAAACGCCGTGGCTGGCAAGGTGCCAAACCTGGCGCCGGGTGGAATGTTTTGATTGGACTGCGTGATGAGCACGGTGGCGGTGTTGGGTTCCGTAAAAAGTACGACCAGTGCTCCCAAGGGCTCGGGCGGCAGGGACACGGTTTGGTCGCCGACGGGTTTGCTCGCCTCTTTAAAGATTCGGTAGCGCTGACCGGCCAGAACGCCGTCGAGACGTCCCTTGTCGATGAAAGCCACATCGAATTGGCCAAATATCGCGTGTTTCTCGCTGCAGATGATCCGTCCCTGGATGCCGGGGAGCCCATCGGTGAGCCGGATTTTGGGATTGCGGGGCTCAAATGTCATAAGCCGGTCTTTTTCCCGCACGGCGCGAAAAGACCGGACCACCTTTCCGGTGGCCACCGTCGAATCGGTTTTCACGATTTTCACGATTCCGGTCAAGTCGTACTGGAGGCCAAGACGAGCGTCCACGGCCCGGTCCTCGACGGGCAACCGGGTGCGATAGAGATAGCAGAGCTGTCCCGGGT